>CAZFWS010000072.1:0-4290 GCA_964522625.1 uncultured Candidatus Peribacteria bacterium
TCAGAGGAAGATCAGACCACCACAGAACTGAGTTTGAATACTGGGCTCTTGAATTCAATTATTTATGTTTCGCTTCCAGTGGCATCAGAGAAACAGGATGTCGATGATGTGACGAGTATTGTTGAAAATATAGATATCCCAGAAAATGAAGAATTTTGAAGCGCATGATCCGATGCACAGGAATCTTTATCCACTTTTTTATCGGCACACTCTGATGTGATCAATAAAAATGTTTCTACACAAAGCCAGATATGATTTGGAGAAAATGTGAGCTTTATTAAAAGTGAATATGCTCAGGCTGTAGGGATAAAAGTCGAAAAAAACTATACTGATACGAACGGTGGAGTACTTCAGGCTGGTGATGAAGTAGATGTGTCTGTAACAATGACAAATATCTCTGGATCGAGAAAAAATAATCTCATATATTGAGAAGATGCTGGAACATTGTTTCGGGTTCAAGCAGATTCACTGAATGTGGATGATATATGAATCTTGTCAGATGGGTTTTCCATTTATGATTTTTTCATCTCTGATATCACTCTTGCTCGTGATGAATCGATTACCTTTCATTATACTACTGAGACTCAACCAATGAGTTTTGGTCATATAGAAGTAGGGTATTTTGAGTCTGGGGAACTGTGAGACGACCGTTTTGGTGATATTATTTTTAAGCAAAATTCTCAAAACTGTTCGAGTGTTGTAGATATTTTTCGATCAACAGCTGCGAGAAGTTATGAGCAATGACATACACAACCTGTTTGTAATGAAGATAAACAAGCTCTTCCAAGTAATATTGCCCAAAATGCAATTGATCTGGATCAGAACGGGATTCCTGATTATATAGATGAGCTATTATGAGAAGCAACTGAAAGTGGAGAATGAAATATATTACAAGAATTTGCTCAAACACAACTGAATGAATTTAATTCAGATATTTCAAATGAACAAGATCCTCTAGAAGAGATAGAAAATCTGATTCAATGACTCAGTTGTTGATTTTGATGAGCAGGATGTATTGCTACTCCACTGAACTGGGCTCCTCTTTCTGCATGATGAGATCCAACTCTGTTTTGATTTCCAATATGAGATGGACTGAGAGTATCAGAATGAATTCCAATTTTTTCAGCCATGACAGGGATTCCATTGTATACACCTTCTTGATGTATTCCTATACCCTCTGTGTGGCCAGCAAGTCCGTTGGATCGATTTTGAGCATGTGCTGGAGTATTATGAGCAGGTTGATTATTGTGAACGATAGCACCAGCCAATTCTTTAAGGATATTTGTGAGTCCTACACTGACTGGATGAGTAGGAACAGCCGTATGTTATGGTGCTCCTGCTATTGTTGCCGGAAATACTCTTCCGATGTGACTTTCTCCACTGGTACCAGGAGGAAATTGTATTGTGGTGGCTAAAAAAGGTTCGAGCTGTGAGGATGATGGATCTGATGGAGATATTGCTTCTACTGGGTTTCCACAACTCACAGGGCTGTGATATGGATTTGAAGTGATCAATGGAAATTGTAGTGAAGAAGGAATATATGAAAATATTGCTCTTGATTTACAAGCGGTACAAGAGTATATTAATTATCAACATACTGGGCAAATCAGTTCAGAATCAGTCATAAGTATTCAATCAGCATCCAGTGATTATTCAAAAGGAATTTCTACAAATCTATGAAACCAACCCCTGTTTTCATTTAATACCAGTGGTGCATGAACAGAGGTTGGGGTTGATTTTGCTGCTCTCAGTGATGGAGGATTTCCAGATATTTCTCCTATTCAAAATTCTCGTCCTTCCGCATTTCCTGAATTTCTGATGGACTGGGTATCACGTCAAGTAGAAGAATTTTCTAATGGACTGACGACCTTTCCTGGAATAAAAATTATTTTACCGAGTTTTGAAGGAGTTTTTGAATTTGGTGATGCATCTGCGGATGATCGAGATCCAGTACTCCAATTTGATGGGAAACGTGTTTGAGGAGAAGTAGAATCAGGAATTCGTGAAGCATATAATTTTTTAGCCAATACTCCACTGGTTACTCTGGAACAAGAAACGGTAAATATTTCTGTTCCATGGATTACCGGAGATCAAATCGAAAAAACACTGAGTAATTGGTCTTCTACACTGGATGACTGGAAGGATCAGGCAAGCAATGCAGGAGCAGATTGGACTGGATGAGCGACTTGTCCAGCATGAGTAGAATGAGATGAATGTCGTGCGAATAATACCTATAGAGATAATGTTCAAACTGATTTTAATGAGATGATTATATCACTCGAAAGAAATATTCAGATTCTTGAAAGTTACAAAGAATTTCCAAAAGAGTTACATAGTCTCTTAAATAAAAAAGAAGATTATCTCTATCAAGTACTTTGTAATATAGAGGCTATATCATCACTGACTGGTGGATGGATATCAAAAAATGGAAAACGATTTAAAGCATGGGTGGAACTCTATGTTATGATTAAATCTATTCTACAGTCATGGCAACTCTTGATTGATCTGTTTATTGATTATGAAACAGAATGTCATGAATGTAAAAACGAACGATCGGATCTCTTAGATTTTGAATTTAAGTTGATTAGTATGATTATGCCAAAAATTCCCGTGATTCAATTTCCAACGTGGCCAGATATCACTATTGATCTTCATAATATTCGAGCAGGTATTAATATTACTCTTCCTGAATTTAATATAGAAAAACGACCTATTGTACTTCCGAATTTACCGAATCTCTCTTTTCCAAGTTCTCCAGAATTAGCGATTAATTTTCCAACACTGGAGTTATTGCCAGAGTTACAAATTCCGGTTCTGCCAGATCTACCAACGCTCCCAGCTATTTCACTCCCAGATCTACCACCACCACCAACACTGCCAAAGCTCTTTAGTTCTATTTCAGGAGTCATCAGTATTTTAAAACTGCTGACACGAGCACTCTGTCTGTTGAAACAATCCCCATTTGTCCCTGAGTGGCGAGCGGGTGATCAAATTGCATTTTTAACCGAGAGAAGTGGATTTCTCAGTTTTGATTTTTTAAATATCAGTCTCCCACAATTTAGTATTCCTTTTATAGATTCTATTAATGTGACGACGTATGTAAATTTTGAACTGGAAGCAGATTTTATTGTTGAGCTGGCTCGACAAGCAACACTGCCTATTAATGCAGCGAGTAATAACTTGAGTAACATCGTGAAATATGATGTTGCAGTTCCTCAAATACAAAATATTGATCTCGATCAAAATATCGATGTAGAAATTTGATATACTCCAGGAAATCTCACAGAGTATCTCATGCAGGAATTTCAGGAATTTACGCGATCTGATATTTCCCAGCAGCTGACAGCGAGAGAATTTGGGCAACATATGCTCGCAGATATTTCTGATGCAGATATTGTTGGAGATCCAAAACTTCAAGAACTGAATCAACTCTGGCAAGCGACGACTTCTTTAACGTATTCAAAAGAAGACGCGTATATTCAATCGCTAGAATCTGCCAATAGAGATAAATTTGATACGGTTCTGGATATATTAAACACTGAGATAATAGAAACTAAACATCTCAAAAATAATCTCGATACTCTTACAGAACCAAGTGCAATTATTCAAGTGAGTGATATCAATACGGAAAATATTTGAAGCTATAATGCACTTCTGGAAGAACAACATAATAATTTTGTTGCAGCAGTAGATACCTTGTATACTCCTGCAGAAAACATCTATACAAAAGATCTTCAGGAACAACATACATCTTTGATGAATCATTTAGATACCGCAACTCAACAGTTTGAAAACAGATACTTAGCCCATATTGATCCTGAATTATGAGGCCATGATAATTCAGTTTGTGCTGTAGAGTGACCGGTGCAGACAAACTATCGTTATAATTATGAAGGAATTTATATTTTAGAAGACAATATCAGTTATCGATTATTTGATTATTTGAATCCACTGAATGGAGATGAACATACCACTCCTATTGATTATGATAATGACGGAGATGAAGACCTGTTATATGATATGAATGGAAAACTATTTTTAAAAACAAATATGTCATCTGATTCAGAATTTGTTTTTGATAACTCTCCAGCCGAAGTACTGCCAATGTCACAAAATATGTTTTTTAATGGAGATGTATTTTATGAAGCGGTGAATAATGTTCGAGAAACAGGAGAAAATTCATGATATATTTCAGTATCATTTACTCCTTCAAATCCTGAGATTACTCAATATAGATTAGAGTATAATACTCTCGTAGATACCACATTATCTAACAATGATATTTCTTCT
>CAZFWS010000073.1:0-4212 GCA_964522625.1 uncultured Candidatus Peribacteria bacterium
TTTTTTTATGTTTTTATTTGAAATAAAATTGTTATAATTGCAGCAATTAGGTTTACATAAATTGGTATAATACTTCGTAAGAATTATTTACTAAGAAATTGTATATGCCTAATAGATGTTGGAATATGATACCTAATACTCAAACGATACATTCAACATATTCAACTCAAGACATCTCTAAAAATTCTCGCAAACAATTATTAGACGCACATGTTTTTAAAAAAACACTAGAGTTTTTGCTATCAAATTTTCGAAATCAAATATCTTCAGCTTTACCTGCTCATTGAAAAGGATTAAATGAAGTTATAATTACTGAGAAATCTGAACAATTTGAAGAATTTCACAATAAGCTCTTTCGTTCAGATAAACGACTTGCTTTGACTATCTCAGCTTTATATAATGGTACATTATCATGTGCGAGATGAGATCTAATGACCTTGTTTCAAGATACTAAGGATCCTACAAAAAATCAGGAATTATGCCAACTCATAGTATTGATAACTATTTCATGAAACGATAAAGATGAATTTTTAGATAGACTGAATAGATGGGAATCAGAAGAAGATTATCCGAATGGTATTTATGATCAGATTCGAGCAGTTTTAAAGAATATTTGAAATGTAGAACAAGGCCTGCAGTCTGAAGTATTAAAATAATATATTTTATCTTGAAATAAAACTAAAAATAAATAATATGTATATATTTAGTATATAAATTATTATTTTATGGAAAATAAAGGAGAAATAAAAATATTTCAATGAAACAATGGCCAGATAGAATTCAAGTGAGATTATAGTAATCAAACTGTTTGGTGAAATCTAAATCAGATTGCTGAATTATTTGGAAAAGATAAATCTACTATTTCAAGGCATATAAAAAATATATTCAAAACCTGAGAATTAAGCGATAAACAAGTTGTTGCATTTTTTGCAACAACTGCTTCGGATGGAAAAACATATAATGTTGAATATTTTAATTTAGATATGATTATTTCGATTTGATATAGAGTTAATTCACAACAAGCAACAAATTTTCGAATATGGTCTACCTCTGTATTGAAAGAATATCTCATAAAATGATACTCCCTCAACCAAAACAGACTACAAGAAAAATGATACCAGGAACTGGAACAAACTCTAAATGTTTTTAAAAAGACCCTACAGTCATGAAACCTGTCTCAGGATGAAGCAATATGATTATTAGATATTATCACAAATTATACCAATACTTGGTTGTTACTTCAAAATTATGATGATAATACTCTACATCAAAAATGAAATACCTCAGAGACAAACTACGCACTCGCTGCAGATGAAGCAAATAATGCGCTTTGAGAATTGAAGCAGAATTTGATGAATAAGTGAGAAGCCACAGACCTATTTTCAAAACCACGGGAATGAGATGGTCTTCAGTGAATATTTTGAAATATCTACCAAACATTTGGTTGAACTGAACTCTATACCAGTGTAGAAGAAAAATGAGCTCATTTATTGTACTTTATTATTAAAGATCATCCATTTTATGATGGAAACAAACGAAGTGCAGCATTTTTGTTCATTTTATTTTTAGCAAAAAATCACATACTCTTTGATACACAATGAAACAAAAAAATAAATGACCGATGATTGGTTGCTATTACCCTCTTAATTGCTGAATCTAACCCTAAAGATAAAGACATTATGATACGACTTTTAGTGAATTTAATAAACGAATAAATCCTTAAAATAATATTTTCTTAAGGGACGAGTATATACCCACTCATATTAAAACTGGATTCGCTATTATCTGTATGCCAGCCAATGCTTTTAATAAGTAGTAAAGATTTTCCAATACTTGTATCAACCTCAAAGCTCAGAGATGATATATCGAGTTGACGAGTTTCCGCATCTTGAATAGATTGAAATATTGTATCCAGAGATATATTTCATAATTCAGGGTATTGACTTAATTGAAGTGTTTTTTGAGTATAATTAAGAATAATATCATTATCATTGTAGCTCTCTATTTCTATGATTTTGGAATATTCAGACACATCAAGAGGAAAAAACGATTCATTATGATCTAAATAGAAAGAGAAATAATTATCTTGGGATGTGTGAGAGTGTGATGATACCTGGAGTGCTTGGGTAATATTTTGAATTATTTCCCAGTTATTGAGATGATGAGTATCATTTTTCGCATCTCAAAAGTAGTACTCAGAAAAAAGATTTTTGAGACCATAACAATTATGATAATCGCATAAATATTTGATTTTGGTATAGATGCTATTTGACAGCTCTGCTGAAATATCGGCTTTATTTTTAAGAGGAATAATGATGTCTCATTGGAGTATATTTGCTGCTATCAATTCTGATTTGAGTGAATGAAACTGACTCTTTGCAGGGAGTTGATATATTGACCATGGACCCATGGATACTATCACTGCAACGAGTATCAGTGATACTGGAAATGCTATCAGTCTTTTTGCTGGTGAGTATATAAAATATATTGAGAGTCATGCCAGACAAATACCAAATATAATAATAAAATATCGATTTATAGTGAGATCGTATTGAGCTATTCTCAGATAGATAGAGTAGAATAAAATCAATACTTGAGGAATGACAGCATACGGAAAATACTGACGAAAAAGACCAATAGCTTTGTTATCATTGGTATAAATATAGGACAAAATATAGGTGATATATCCAAGAATAGAAAAACCGATAATCAGCCAGCTAATTTCGCCTTTTGGCCAATTTCAAAACGTAAATCATAGCTGTATACTATAGGCATAGAGTATGATAAAATAGACACATACAGCAGGGAATAACAAGTATTTTATAATAAAACGAGCAAAACTATTTATATTTGAGAGCTTGGTATGCACCTCTGTATGATCAGGAAGTTGAGAAAGCCCAAAAAGAGGTGTTACCAATACAATAGATAGAATGATCCAATATTGATATAAATAATCAGTTATACTCCATGTAATTCAAAAAAGTGCATCAATAGAAGTGATAGCAATCATTCAGAGAAGCATAATCAATAGTCATACAATATATGCCGATATAAATGCTGAGAGTGTTGAATAGAGGTAGTTATAATATACTTCTGCTGGATACACCTTTTTTTGTAAATATGGAGCCGAAAATACATATCCTATAATTCATAGAAGCGATAATATAAAAAATATAATGTTTTCAAATGAATTCAGGTCTCCATTGAATTGACAGAAAAAGAGTATTCAGAATATAATAGCTATTGATTGAAGAGTATATTTTTTTATTTGAGAAATATTTTTGATATTTTCCCCATGAATCACGAGTCATATAGAAAAGAAAAATGTGAGAATCAGTGAACTGACTATTTGTAATAATATTTCTATATTTTCAGAATCAGAATGAACCACATAGATAAATATAATACTTAAGAGAGCTATGATCACTACACCAAGTGGGAATCTATAGCAGGTATTTTTAAATTTTTCTCATATTTTAAGACGGGAAAAGAATCTCATACTATAAAAATTACTGAATAATACACATTATTATACGATTCTTTTTTGAAAAGAAAGTCTTTTTGAGTATACATAGAGACGATATTTTTTATTTTTTAGTATATTTTTTCATGCAGGAAAAACTTTTTCAAGCCACGAGTGATATTCTTTATAAAAATATGCAAATTGACGATGATAACTATATAGATCATCCGGTAATTTGTGTATTTGATACCCACTCAAATCTATCTACTCTCATTGCTTCATGATATCAAGAGGCATTAAAAAATAGAAATCATGCTCAGTGTATAGATTTTGATAGTCTTGAAAAAGAAGAGATCAAAGAACTCCTTATGTGACTTTCTGAGTGAGCAACAGTGATACTTGTACAATCTACTAATTTTAGACTCGATGATTTTAGAATCAGACTGAATCTAAAAAATCAATGAGTAGGTTGTTTAGAACACAATCATTTAGGATATATTCACGATAACCAAATAGAAAATTATATTGATTCTATTGTATATAATACCCCCTATTATGAAGCTCTATCAGATAAAATGCACGATGTATTTTTAAATGGAGATAGCTTAAAGGTACAAACATGTGATGGTAATATACTAACAGTGGAATGATGATTTGAATCTGTAAAAAGAAATACAGGAGATTATAGTAACCAGAGCCGTGGAGGGACATTTCCTATTGGAGAGAACTTTACCGAGGCTCAGGATTTT
>CAZFWS010000074.1:0-4153 GCA_964522625.1 uncultured Candidatus Peribacteria bacterium
AAAATAAACAAAATATTTGTAATATATATCCAGCCTCTGGATTTTTAAAATAATGTTCAGCAATCATATCTGCTCCAAAAAAGAAAGAGAGTCATAATAATATTCCGGTAAGCATTTGTGTGCATAGGGCATATGCGAGAATAGATTTTATTTTATCATATCTTTTTTCGGTATAGAATTTTGGTATAAAATGATTGAGACTTTCGGTCATTCAAAAATCATTAAATGAACCAATCAGCATGATCAAACTAATAACTCAGTAGAGTATACCAACTTCACTGACGCTTAGCTCACCAGAAATAATAATTTTTATGATATACCCAATAGGAGCAATAATAAAACTAAAAAGATAGAGCCAAAAGCCCTTTTTTAAAAATTTTTCTGCGAGAGATGAGTGCTGATCTATCAAAAATAGAGATGAGTTAAGAATAGAGGAAGTATTATATCTCAGTGTAGTGTGATAATTCTATTTGTAAAGGTATTATGATGCTTTTTTCTTGCCATATTATATTGGTTTTGTATGCTGCTTCTATACTATTTATTATTTTTCTTTTTATATGAAATTTTTATTACAAATGATCCTCTTGCTCGCATTTGCAGGAATGTCTATTTATAGCTATTATTTTAGTTTTTCTCATATTGAAAATTTTGATGGTTATATGCCATACATTGGATCGTTATTGTTTATATATGGGTCTTATAAAGTTTGGCCTCTTCTTAATGGTCAAAAAGTACTCAGTTTTACACTTGCCCATTTGGTGTGATATATGTGAATACATATGTTGATACTATGTTGTTTGTTTTTTTCGCTCAATAATATGCCTGCGGGGGACGGGATAACATTGTTTATTACTATTGTATGATTTCTTATCATTCCTATGTTACTTATAACGCTCTGTTATGGGTGCTGAAAATATCTTTTTTCGCGATTTTCTATAGTTACTGATCAGGCTCCATATGTACAAACCATGTTATATATAGTACTGGGGCTGATTATTCTTATGACACTTTGAGCTATAACCACATTCTTAGGGGTATATAATATATATAGCTTTTTATGTATCATATGTTTTTTTGCACTCCTATGATATAAACATATATTGAGTTGAATGCATGCTTTTCTCTCTGCCCCGGTAGCTCAGATAGAAAATCATGATTTTGAGAGTCCTTCCATGATTCAAAGGATTCAGCCATACCTCTTGACAAGTGAATTCTTGTTTATAGTGATTACTTTTATCCTATCGATTAATTTGATAAGTATTGTTCGACCCATGCCAATAGGGTGGGATGACTTAGGGGTATATATGAATTACCCAAATTTGATCGCGCAAACCGGGGAATCATTATTTTTATGATGAATGCATGCATGGCAAATATTTACCAGTATCGGTTTTTTGTTTGATTCTAATACACAGGCATTTTTTCTGAATAATATTTGATGAATACTCTCAGCCTGTTTTGTCGCGATTATCACACAAGATATATTAAAAAATAAAAAGAAAAAAACACTGCTGAATATACCACTTTTGCTCTCAGCTATATTTGTATCACTTCCTATGATTGTGTTTCAACAAGCAAAAGATATGAAGTTGGATTCAGCACTTTTTGCTATATCTATTGCAGGAATATATTATCTTTTTATCCTTTCTCGAGGACTTATACAGGATAAATATACTCCATCGCAAGCAAAAATATGATTTGGAATTGTTGGTTTATTGCTCGGGGCTATGTTTACTATTAAACTCACATCACTCCTCAGTATTATTGCATCTGTTGCGGTCATATTTTTTGTCTTTTTATGATGATGGGGAGTACTATGATACTCAGCTCTTGTAACTGCATTTTTCAGTTACTTTGATCTATGGAGTCTCATGAATGTGACGCTATGATGAGAATATATTGGGATAATATCAGCTGTGTTTTGTGTACTGGGGTGTGTATCACTTTGATATGCAGGATTACAAAATACACGATATAGCCTGAAAGACCTGACTATGACATTGGTATCTGTATTGATGTGAATGATACTGATACTGAGCCCATGGTTTTCAAAAAATATATATCAAGTCATTCAGAATGACAAGGCTCAAATATCAGTTACTTCTTTGTTAGGATGATCGGGGGATAGTTTTCGTATAGATTATACAAATATATATTCACCAGGTGAATTAAATACTATAGAAAATGAGCTAATAACAGCTGAAATTACATCTGAATGAACCACAAAAGATGAAGACCTAGGAAGATATTTTGGGTATGATACTGGGATTAATAATTACGTGAAACTTCCATTTAATCTTACGATGCAGACAAATCAAAAATGAGAATTTACAGATATTAGCTATATATTTCTGGCTATATTATTTCCACTTTTTTTGTTTCTACCATATAAAAAGCCAGAATACATTATAACTCCTGCTATCACGCTTTGATGTATATTTTTATATTTATATGTACCAAGTATCTCAGTAGGGATATGAACAATATTATCAAGCATAACACTTCCTGGATGATATCTCTATTTACTTCTTATCTTTTTTCTCCCTACGGTATACTTATTGCTCACACTTCGAGATTGTAGTAAATGAACTTTTTTAAAAATACTTACTATATTTACGAGCATCTATGTATTTCTATGGGCTATATCCGCTTATGGTATCGTTTGGTATGGAATTGTGATGTATTTTGTATTTCTATTGTTTATATGATTTTGAGTGTATTATATCAGCATGTATCATGTTGAAAAACAAGAGCAGATGATAGAAAAATGAATCGGATCAGTTATTATCTTTATTTTAATCAGTATATATTTTTGTTTCTCTGTGTTTCCACACGGAATGAATAATTTAAAATGAGCATGATTTAACGAATTTAAAGCATGAACATATTCTCAAAATACAGCTATTTTTACCTATCATCAACGTTATTTAGATTCTGTTTCTGAATTAAATGTTGGTGAAAATCGATCTACTTTGATCACAGATATACTTGAAAATCATATGAGCGAACGTATGAGAAGTATTATAGAAAAAAATGTTTCAAATACTCAAGACATATCAGCTATTGGAGTGGTATTGCAACAAATTCGATGATCAGATGATCCTATACTTATTATGGAAGCAAAAAAATTACAAGAATACCTATATACACAAGTTTTATATCCATCTGATGAATATAAAAATACAAAAAATATTTATAGAATAGGAACATTCCTCAAGTATTTTATAACAAATAATACAGAGCGAATGCATGAAGATTCTCTGCTTACAAGCTTTGATACTTATTTTTCTCATGATGATTCTGATGTGGTGATTGATCGTATGCAAAAAGTTGGTTTAGATTACTTACTCGTTGATCTCAATGCAGCAACAATTGATAATGACCCACGACAAGACCTGACTCGACGTTATGAATCACTCATTAATATATTTCCATCAGAGAGACTTGAATTAGTATGAACTGATAGTGTCTGTCTACAAATAGGTTTAGAAAAATATAAGAATGGAAATACAGAAGATTTTCTTTCACTCGCATGAGTGAATCATAATTCATGATGAAAACATAGAGGTCAAAAATTATGAGACTGTTATAAAACAGTTTTAGATATTTATAATACAGGGCAAATATCATCAGAAAATTATACCTATCTTCAACGTACTGCAGAGTATTTTCAAAAATCAACTGCTTGAAAACTTAATATGACACCGAGCCAAATCTTACAAAGAACGATACCACATGGAAGTTTTGTATTGTTTAAGATAAAATAATAAAATAAAAAAAGAACCAATTTGGTTCTTTTTTTATTTTACACTGTCAGCAACAATATCTGCTATACCTGGAGTAAAAGGATTTGGGATAATATTTTCTGGACTGGGATTTTCTACTGATTCAGCCAGTGCAATAGCAGCAGATATTTTCATATCATCTGTGATTTGAGAGACTCTGTTTTCTAAAGCTCCTTTAAAGATTCCTGGAAATACGAGTACATTGTTTATCTGGTTTGGAAAGTCTGATCGACCCGTTGCTATGATATGAGCTCCAGCACTTTTAGCTAGATCTGGCATAATCTCTGGAGTTGGGTTAGCCATAGCAAAGATAATTGGATCATTATTCATAGATGCAACCATGTCACTAGTCAATGCTCCAGCAACTG
>CAZFWS010000075.1:0-4129 GCA_964522625.1 uncultured Candidatus Peribacteria bacterium
TTTTGTCACATTTTCAGTATCATCATCTGAGAAAAAATACGGATACCCAATCACTCGATCAGGATGATTTAGAGGCGAGTAATATGTAGGTCCTTTCGGAAGAGATGCCAGAATAGACGATTGGAGTATATCAAGATCCTTTGCCTGAACATCAAAAAATGTAAGCGCAGCTTGTTCTATACCAAATGCATTACTTCCAAATGATATCTTGTTCAAGTAGAGTTCAAGTATTTTTTCTTTTGAGAGACCACTGGTGAGTTTATAGGCTAAATATACTTCCTGTATTTTTCGCTCTACTCATTGCCAAAAAGTTTCTCATTCTCTTTTTACGATGATGGTATTTCGAATAAGTTGTTGTGTGATAGTAGAGGTTCATTTAATTCGATCTGATTTTCCAATCACTTTGTAAATGACCGCACGAAATATACCCTGTAAGTCGACTCATGGGTTTTCCCAATATCGTTGATCTTCACCAGCAACAATAGCATTGTTCATATTGACTGAGATCTGATCATAATCAATATAGGTTCTTTTCTCTTTAAAAATACTGTAGAGTTCATTTCCATTTTTATCATAAATCGTTGACGCTTCAGCAATTTCTAAATTTTCCAGATCAGAAACATCTGGAAGATCCTTGATATATTTTTGATAGAGTATGAGACTGATTAATGCACCAAAAAATAGAGCAAACAGAATCGTATATATCAGAAATTTTTTTACCAAAGATCCGGAAGCAGATTTTTTCGTATATTTTTTCTTACTGGTATAGCGTGTTTTAAGCTTTTTTATAGGGATTTTTTTCTTTTTGAATGACATGATATGTGTGATGGTTTAAAAATTAAATACTTCTGCATGATCAGCTCATAAAATGATTTCTATTTTTGTCTCTGGGTCATTGGAATATTTTGGAGATTCTGAGTGTATATATTCTCAGGGGAAGAACCATTTGAGTGTTGAGAGTGTGCGAGAGTCTTTAGGTATATTGTTGTAATAGATCACAGATGTTGTTTGCCTGGTGGGAACATTTCCAATACTATTTCTTTCAGGAAGTGTAAAACCATAACGAATAATACTGTTGGTATAAGTACTGGCCAGATTATTGATTCCAGTACCGTTAAATACATTTATAGAATAGTTTTCAGTATAAAAATGAGGATAATTAAATATGAGATCCATATATGACTGCACTCATGAATAATCATCCAGTTTGTTCACATGTGTCCCATCAATCAGTAGCACAGATTTATTATCAAAATACTCTCTTTCTGGAACATAGAGAAACCCTCATGGTTGACAAGCATCACTTCCGTAAAAACAAGAATCGTTAATATTGTGACGAATGATAGTATATTCTTTGATTTCTTGTCCGAGTTTTGAGAGTTCTAAGATATCAGATATTTCCACATCAGTAAATACATACTCTTTAAATATATTGTAAAAATTTTTAATTTTTCCTGGTGATGATAAAAATGATGTTTCTGATACTTTTTCTTTTAACCCAGCAATAATTTGTTGTTGCCTGAGTGATCGATCAAAATCGCTCGTACTCTGACGACTTCGTGCATAATTGAGAGCTGTTTCACCATCGAGTGTCCAGGTTCACTTTCGTATTACAAAGGTTCTCTGGCCTCCGTTTTCATCTGGAAATCCGTAGTCTATAAATGGTTCTTCGAGAGTAAGTTCGACTCACTCAAGTGTATCAATAATTTCTATAAATCCATGAAAATCTATGTTGGCATAGTAGTTGATATGTTCACCAGTAATTTTTGAAATAATACTCTCAAGTGCATGCATTCATTTTTCAGGAGAAGTGTATTTATTACTTTCTCTTCTAAATACTTCGTTGATTTTCCCGGCATGAGTTTTGTCATAATTTACCCAGAGATCTCGAGGGATAGAGAGTAGAGAAATAGTCTTATGCACTTTGTGGATACTAGCGAGTATGATGGTATCGGTTAAATTTGGGGCATCATGATCTCATCATCCTATACCTGTAATAAGGATATTGATTTTATCATCGTTTATAATAGTCTGAGATGCTGGTCAATTTTCTGAACCAGTTCCATTGCTGAGATTATTATCATTATTATCATGAGGGAGTATATTTATGGTTGGTGTAAAAATATGTGTATTTTGAATAATAAACATCCCAACAAAAAAAATGAGCATAATGGAAAGTGCTGCTATAATGCTTGGAATGATTTTTTTTGTTTTCTTTGGAAGTTTCAGGTTCATATTTTATAAAACAGATAAGCTGTATAATTTGAATGCAATTATATAAAAAAAAACAAAAAAATAAACATTTTTATTATAAAAATACTATTGAAAACGATATTTTTTTCACTACTATGATACCTATATTAATTTTTTATAACATACTTATGACATATACACTTCCAGAACTCCCATATGCTATGGATGCACTGGCTCCAACTATCTCTCAAGAAACACTCGAATATCACTATGGAAAACACCATCAAACCTATGTAGATAAGTTAAATGGCATGGTTTCCGGAACTGAATTTGAGGGAAAAGACTTAGAAGAAGTTATTAAAACCTCATCTGGATGAATTTTTAATAACGCAGCTCAGATTTGGAATCACACTTTTTACTGGAATAGTTTATCTCCAAATGGTGGAGGTCAACCAACAGGATTATTAGCTAATAAAATAGTCGAAGCATTTGGAAGTTTTGAAGATTTTCAAGAACAATTCAGCGCAAAAGCAGTAGGGAACTTTGGTTCAGGATGGACTTGGCTCATTCAAAATGATGCCGGAGCACTCGAAATCATCAACACTGATGACGCTGAATCAGCACTCACACAACCCGTAACACCACTTCTCGTACTTGACGTTTGGGAACATGCCTACTACATCGACTACAGAAATGCTCGACCAAAATACATAGAAGCATTTTGGAATCTAGTGAACTGGGAATTTGCTGAAGGGAATTTGAGGTAATAATAAAAAAAGCTGAAATTTAAATTTTCAGCTTTTTTTATTGCAAAATACATTCTCTATAATATAATACATTTATATTAATTATTCTCAAAAAAACCATGGTTACGATCTCTGTGCAAGATCCACGAATTGTGTCTCAGATAGATAATTGAACTTTGAATCAAAAAATGAGTCAATTTTTTCGTGATGAGTTCGATGTTTCTGATGAGATGCTTTTATATCAAACAGACATAGAGTGAGCTCCTAAAGAGGTTCAAAAAGATTTTTTTGAAGCAAAAAAATTATCAGATAATGAATACACTGATTATTAAAATATGGTAAAAAAGGTTATTATATCAAATAAATGTATCTCTTTTCTCGAAAGTAGAGGATTATCAAAACAATATAAAAAGGCAAAGTTATATTTACTAAATGGATATTATACAAAAATCCATTTTTCTTTGCGTCAACCCAAATCCGAACAAATATATTATTTTCGAATTAATAAACAGTATCGAGCTTGGGGTTTTTTAGATCAAGAGACGTTAAAAATATTTAGGATAGATGATCATCAGTCTGGATAGAAGTGATATTTAGTAATAACTTTTTGAAACCGAGCATTTTTGATTACCATTCTAGTATATATTTGTATTATTTCTGCCATATATCATGAAACCACAAAATAAAATACAATCTGTCCGAGACGAAATAGCAAAACGAGTGATTGGGCAGGAACAACTCATCGATGATATTTTGATTACTTTGCTATGTCGAGGTCATATCTTGTTGGAAGGGTATCCCTGACTCGCAAAAACATTGGTGGTGGAAACACTAGCAGGTGTGGTACACCTGGATTTTAAACGAATGCAGTTTACCCCTGATTTATTACCGAGCGACCTGATTGGAGGAGAGATATATAATCCAAAAGATCAGAGTTTTTCTCTGAGAAAATGACCGATATTTTCCAATATGGTTCTGGCTGATGAGATTAACCGTGCTCCAGCAAAAGTGCAATCAGCTCTTTTGGAAGCGATGCAAGAATGACAGGTGAGTATAGGTGCTAGCACCTATACACTCGAACAACCATTTATGGTACTGGCCACACAAAACCCTATCGAACAGGATGGAACGTACGCACTTCCAGAAGCTCAACTCGACCGATTTTTAATAAAAACAATCGTATCATATCC
>CAZFWS010000076.1:0-4025 GCA_964522625.1 uncultured Candidatus Peribacteria bacterium
TAAATTTTTTTATGTCACTAAAATCTTGTGATCAACAGTCTGGACAGGTAACACCTATCTCCTTTACAATTTCATCGAGTCGTGTTGTTTCTGTTTTATCTCCCGCATATCATGCTGGTTCAGCTACTTCTCCTGATTCTATTTTTGCATCGACCAGTTTATCTGCTCGAAATCGAGCCTTACAGCTTTTACAATCCATCAGTGGATCTGCGAATCATCCTACATGTCCTGATGCTTCCCATACTTTTGGATTCATGATAAGTGAACAATCAATAAGCATATTATCCGTTCGTTTTTGGATAAATTCTTTTATCCATAAATTTTTAATATTTTCCTTAAGGAGTGAACCATATGGCCCATAATCCCAACTGTTTGCTAGTCATCCATATATTTCTGAACCTGGATATACAAATCATCTATTTTGAGCTAAGTTTACAATGTCTTTCATTTCTATTGTTGTCATAGTGTTTTTTAAAATTAAAAAAATCCCGAAGAGTAAATATAATAGTATTTACATCCTCGGGGTCTAAAAGTATTTTTATAGACGGTTCCACCTGAGTGTTTTTCTTTTATCTTGGAGTATTATTTTCTCAGCATGTGTTTCCATAACAGCTTCAACAAAAACAATATATCAAGAACTATTCTGAGTGTAAAAAAATACTGAAATAAGTCAAGAATTTTCGACTATTTATATATTTCCTTCCACATTTTTTCTATCTTTTCAGGGTCTAAACATTGATTTTCTATTTCTTGATACATATATTCGAGTGCCAATTCGAGAGATATATGAGCATCTCTTTTTTGTAACTCTTGTTGAATTTGTCATCGTCTTCTCAGTAAGTCCAGCATTTCATAGTCGAGAGTCTCTACTTGATGTTGCAGGCTTTTTATTACTATTTCTTCCATATTTTTAGAGTGATTCATCAGTATAAATTTCTTCTTCCTTCATTTTTTCTTGTCGTTGTTCCTCTTCTTCTATTTCAATAGTTGTATTTGCTACTTCAAATACCCATCCTCGTGATGCATCGGTATTATAATCTGTAAATCTTTCTATGACTCATTTTGCAACAGCAAAATCTACAATTTGTTCTTGCCATCCTGTTGATAATGCAGAATTATATTCATAGTCAAATCCGATAGCTTTTATGAGCATTCCTAGTGATTCTGCTTTGGTAATATTATCCTCTGGTCGAAATGTAGTATTTGATGAAATCAGATCGTTATCTACCAGTACTTCTACATTGAGACATACCCAAGTATTTGGAGTGGTAGCTGATACATCTGAAAAGATATTATCACAGCTGTCTTTTTTTGGCAGATCTGCTACTCATCGAGCTACAGCAGATATTTCTTGTCTGAGTACTGGTGCATCCAGATTATATTCTGATGGATTCCCAGATTTATCATTAATAATTCATCGCTCAGCAAGACTATTTGCTGATTCTAGCATATCAGAAGTGTATGCAGAAACGTGTAGAAAACTCGTAATAAGTATCAGTATTGTAATGATTTTTTTCATAATTTTTATAATATTAATGTATAATAAGATCTTCTATATTCCGGATTCGATCACTGAGATCTGGATGAGAAGAGAAAAATCTTTTAAATCCACCCTTTCCTTTGGTAGATATCTGCATTGTAGCAAATTTACCCGTATCTACTGGAGCTCTATCTTGCATTTTTTGGAGTGCTTGAAGAGCTTTTATCATTTTATCTTTTCAAACAAATTTTGCTGATCATTCATCCGCTCGAAATTCTCGTTTTCTAGAGAACCACATAACGATGAGTGATGCCAGTATACCAAAAACAATTTCTAATACAATAGCAACTAAAAAGTATACCATCGTTGAATATCGTTGATCAACAAAACTCGATGCTATTTGTCCAATCACTCGTGCTGCAAAGATAACAAAGGTATTTACCACTCATTGCAATAATGTCATCGTAACCATATCTCCATTCAGAATATGAGCCATTTCATGAGCAACGACTCATTCAATTTCATCATTATTCATTGTTTTTAAGAGTCCTGTAGAAACCGCAACCAGAGAACTATTTTTCGTCGCTCATGTTGCAAATGCATTTGGGTCGACTGATTCAAATATTCCTACTTCAGGAATTTTAATATGATTTCGTTCTGAGAGATCTTGAACCACTCTATAGACAAGTTGTTCTTTATCTGAAAGCGACGATAGATTTTCGATACTAAAAAGCTGTACTTTGTAAGCTTTTTTCGCCATCCATCGAGATATAAATAAACTGAAAAAAGATCCTCCAAAACCGATCACTGTTGCAAGAACAATCAAATATGAATACCCTTGAAGGGGGTAACCTAAATATTGCTCTATTCAAAAAAGAATAATATTTAACAAGACTATTACTGCTAAATTGGTCGCAAGAAATAAAAGTATTCGTATAAACATGATATAAAAAATAATAAAGAAATAGCTACATTCATAAACTCATCTGAGAGTCTGTATTTAGTATATCTGATACTGTCTTTCATGCAAGAAATCTTTGAATAATCTCTAGATCGTATTTAATATTATGTCCTACCAGAATTATATCAGCATCTAAGAGCATTTTTATAAATATTTTTAACTCATCATCTGATACAGAATCTCATGTATGCAATCTGTTGATGTAAAAAATATTTTTATCATCCAGGTATATACTCACTCCAACTAAATCAGCATCTATAATATCAAGTGAAGTTGTTTCCGTATCAAGCACAACTGTTTGAGATGTTTGTATTTTTTCTGTCAGATCATTTAATTCAGCTGTATTTGAGATAATTTGCACGTCTAAATTCAGATTATCCCAGGTTTCTCTCTGAGGTTTTTCTGATCCCAAGAGTGAATGAAACTCAAATTCTTGAAAGAGTGCGATACTCTGTTCATTCAGGAGTTTTTGTGGCTCAAAAGCATAATGACCTATACTAAAGTCATCTCATATATCTACATTGAGATCGATAGTTGCGAGTTGTTTTGATAAAAATGCTGATTCTTTTCATCCTACGAGTTTTTCATAGGTTTTTCATTTAAAGAGTTTGAGAAGATCTGTATCATGAGCAAATTCTATCAGTGGATCAATTTCTCCAGATTCTACACGGTCCACCATTTTATAGATGTCTTCTATGCTTCCGAGTGAATTAATCAGTGTCACAGCTTTTTTTGGTCCAAATCATTCGATTCCAGGAATATTATCTGCAGAGTCTCACATAATAGCCAGGTAATCGATAATCATAGTGGATTCAATTCCGTATTTATCTTTGGTTTCATCTGGTCCATACAATCGTTGTTTCATGGTATCATATATCTTGATATGTTCTCATACCAGTGAATACAGATCTTTATCACCACTCAGAATAACTACTTGATACTCTCACGTAGCTCATAGTTTAGTCGCGAGTGTTCCAATCAAATCATCTGCCTCAAATCCATCCTGAACCAGGGTTCCGATTCAGAGCGCATCTATCATGTTATATATATCTGGTATCTGACTTCTGAGGGCATCTGGCATTCGATCACGAGTAGCTTTATAATCTGCGTAAATGTCATGTCTAAAATTCTTTCCCTTCGCATCTTTTACAAAAAATACATAATCAGGGTTATAGTCTGACAAACTGTTCATAAAAAACTTTGCCATCCCAAAAGTGGCATTTACCACTCGACCAGTACTAGTAGAAAACTCTGGCAGAGCAAAGAACATTCGGTATATAAAGTTGCTTCCATCCAGCAGATACACGGTTTTTTTCATATATTTTTCTCTAAAAATAATAACTTTCTTCCATCATAAGTCACAGCAGTCAAAACGCAAATAAATATTTTTTTCACATTTTATCTTGACTCTGATCTAAATAGGATATAATTATTCTTACCTATACAGGCAGGGGGTCTGTATGGTTAAAAAGAAGACAAATATTTAGGAGATAGTATGGTTGGTTCAGTAAATCCAGATTATGTAAACCCGATTCAAGTTGCAAAAGCAAATGTAGAGCAAAAATATGGTGGAAAACAGGAACT
>CAZFWS010000077.1:0-4004 GCA_964522625.1 uncultured Candidatus Peribacteria bacterium
TTCACCAGTGGATAATGAAGATTTTACAGTTGGGGATGCTTTTAGTGTAGAAGTTGTTGCAGAGGACGACGATGCTATTGTAAGTGTTTCTTTATATGTTGATGATCAATTAGTTCGCATTGAAAGAACGGCTCCTTTTGAATGGGGTTTTGCAAATACATATGCTCCAGCAAGAGATGATGATCAAGATATTTTTGATTCTGAATTTACAGTTGGTGAACATCAATTAAGAGCTGTTGCATTAGATAGCAATGGATTAGATACTGAAGCCAGTATGACAATAACCGTTGATAATTGAATTACTGATTCAACATGAACTGATTCAACATGAACTGATTCGCCTGGAATTGATCTACCGTTAGGTGCTGTATCGACATCACCGAGTTCATCATTAGCAAATAAAACATTTGGTGTTGCTCCATTGGTTGTAAGTTTTGACTCAGGGGCAATTGGAGATGATTTTCATAATTATTTATATGAATGGGATTTTGGTGATCCTAATAGCGGTAATTGGGCATTTAATGGATTATCTAAAAACTCTGATACCGGACCTATTAGTGGACATACTTATACACAACCTGGTACATATAATGTTACATTACAGGTACGAGATTCATCTGGTATAATACCGGAACTCACTCGAGAGGTAATTATTGAAGTTTCTGATCCAAATCAAGTTTTCGCAGGAAATAATACAAAATGTATTTCTAGCTCAAGTAATTTTACAGGGTGCCCGAATGGAGCGGAGCTTTTAACATATACAGGTGAACAGTTAATGGATAATATTGTTACTATATCAAAAGGGAATAGATTATTATTCAGACGTGGTGATAGCTGGACAGTAAGAAATGAATCAGTTCAATATAATATGTATGGTGATATATATGTGTCTGCTTATTGAGATTGTAATAGTCCAGATGAGAGGTGAATTTGTTCTAATGCTCCTATTATTAGGACTGATTCCGATTATGCTATGTTTCGGTTTGGTGCTCAAAGTGAGGATATATTAATGGAACACATTCACTTTACTACAACAGATCGTAAGTATAAGTCTATTACTATGTCAACTAACCCATCAAATGTAACTTTTCATAAATTAAAAGTTACTGTTTCACAAGGGATATATGCTTCTGAAGTAAGAAATTATGGCTTAATTGATTCTGATTTAACAGGTGGTCATTCAAGTATTATTTATGCAGGAGGTCGAAATTTAGTGATACAAGGAAATCATATCCATAATTCTTATTCATCTCATTTATTACGACTTATGTCACCTTATAAGTCAGTCATCTCTCATAATGTAATACATAGTACTGAAATTGATCCTCAAAGAGCAAGTAGAGGTTCATTAATCCTTAAATTACATGGTCTACATAATGTCCCAACAGACCTAAACCCATACGTTTACTGACAAGTAGGTGTAAGTCCAACTTTTGCTCAATATATTGTTATATCAAATAATTTCTTTGGTAGATGAGGAAATTGGCCAGTTGCTATTGCACCGAGTAATTCAACATGGAATGAATCTATTAAAGATGTCATTTTAGAAAAAAATACACATACATGTGGGTATGGTAATCCATCTACTATTGGTACTTTATCAAAAGTTCCTAGTAATCATTGTGATCAATTATTAACTATTCAAGCGCAAGATGTTACTGTACGAAATAATGTATTTGACCTAGAAAATGCAGGTAGAGTCACTGCCAATGGTGATATATCTTACCCATCAGCAATAGCTGTTAAAAGTTCAGCAGCAGTAACAGGGGCTCCACCTCCAAGTAATGTAAAAGTATACAATAATACCATTAATATTCCACAAAATATAACCTATACAAATACTCTTCGATGGATTCATGTTGGTGCACTCGTAAGTGGTGCAGAATTTGTCAATAATTTATTAAATACACCACATCCTGGTGCAACGAACTTTACTCAGGATAAAAGTAATGATACACTCTTCAATAATAATTTATTTGTTGATGATGCAGGTCTCATTGATAATGATAATGCAAATATCTTAGAGCGTGATTATCGTATTAATGATTCATCCCCTGCTGCTGGTGCTGGTATCTCATTACCTAGAGTTATTGATGACTTTAATGGTGAGTTACGATCAGGTAATATGGATATTGGGGCATATCAACAATAATTACCTTTTATAATCTAGGATAATAAACCTCATAAAATATAATTTTTATGAGGTTTATTTTAAAGCAATACAGTCACTCGTATATATCTGTCATTTGAGATTTTCTCTGAGATATTCTATATCTTGAAGATGCATATCCCACTGGAGTGATCATAGGTTCTCATCTATATGTTTTTTATTTATTGAATGAAATATAGTCACTACATTTTTTTGTCCGATCAGCCAATTAAGAGCAATTTGTACTGAGCTGGCCTGGTATTTTTTGACGAGTCACATATAGTGAACGGTTGGGTTTTTAGCGAGTTTTCAGAGTTCTAATGGACGATATGCTACGAGCATAATATCATTATTTTGACAGTATTCTAACAGGCCATCTGATTCAGGTTCTCGCATGATCATATTATAGTGAACTTGGTTCGCTACAATGGGGTATTTGCAATATGATTGAGCTTCTTTCAGTGTTTTGGTAGAAAAATTGGATACTCCGATATGTTTTATTTTTCATTCATCAACCAACTCTTCCATAGCTCGCATACACTCTTTCAGGTCAAATTGTTGATCTCTCCAGTGAATATAATACAGATCAAGAGTGTCTATACCAATACGTTTGAGTGAATTTTCACAGGCTTTTTTAATGGCTGTATAACTCGCATTGGATCACCGTACTTTAGATGCGATATGTACATCTGGATAGTTGAGTTTTTTGAGAGCTTTTCCTAAAAACACTTCACTGAGTCCACACCCATAGAGTTCCGCTGTATCAAAATATTTTATTCCTGATTCTATAGCATACGTAATGATGTCAATAGCCATTTCTTCCTGCGAATAATCTGCCTCCGCGATTCACCCCAATGGCCAAGTCCCATAGGATATAGCTCAGAGAGTGAATCCAGATTTAAGAGATTTAGTGAGCATATTTGAATAGGTATATTATAAGATATGAAAATATTTACTTGATTATAGAGAGTTTTTGAGGAAGTACAAAAAAATATGCTCGTTTGCATTTTATTTTTTTAAATTTATAATGAGGATATATTTCTTAACTATATAGAGTGGTATGAAAAAAATATTTACAATGGTAATAGTTTTTTGATGCTTATTGATTTGATATTTTATATATCAAGAAATTTGGTGAAATAAGTCTATTCAGACTCATCCTATCCCAGAAAATACAAACATAGATTCTCGTGAACATATAGAGATACCTATTTGATTAAATTCTGTCGTAGAAAATACACATATATATTCTCGTGAACATATAGAGATTTCCTTTTGATCAGATTTTGAACTATGATCAGTAAATGATTATTGAAAGTCTTTATGAGCTAAAGAAATGATATTATTTTGACCAAAAAGAATGAGACAGGTTGCTGCGGATTATGAGTATCGTCTGTATATAAAAGAACAATGAGATATTGATGATCTTCTCACTTATATATATGGTATATGAGAATCGGTGATAGAAAAACCACAACAACAAATGATTTGAGAGCATTCTGTAGTTATCTGGAAGGAAGCATGACAATGTTCACCATTGAGGATGGAGGTTATAGGAGATGTATATAATTATCGACTTGAATCCCCTTGATGTTACTCTTTTGAAGATGAATATAATGACTTCATATATGTTATTAAAAATATGAAGTTGAAATAAATGTAGGTATTTGCATTTTTTTCGAATAAAATTATACTAAATTTAATATATCTTAATAACTTAAAATCATGATTCGAATAGATTGTTGACCTAATCCAAAGTATTCTCGCGAAAATATTGATAGTAAAATAGATAAAATTTTTTGAAATGAAACTCATTCGTTTCAGAAACCAATAAAATGGGTAAAAGAAGTATTAA
>CAZFWS010000078.1:0-3946 GCA_964522625.1 uncultured Candidatus Peribacteria bacterium
TTTTTTCTTGGTGGCGGCTGTCTGGTTGAAGTAGGAATGTTTTTATTCAGTAATTATGCTCACGCACCTATATATATTCAAAATATTATTTTTTGAATATATATCCCCCCAAACTCAGCAATGAGTGAGGGGATTTTTTTATTCATTCAGACCCATTGCATCTCACCAATTTTTCTATATAATAAAAATATCTAACACATTATCATCAAATGAGTATGCATCCTATCCCACCAAAAATTCATGATACTGTTATGTCCTATGTTCCTGAAAATGAGGGGTATGAGGTATTTTTATTTTGAAGTCGAGCCAAGGGAGACTATCATGCACATTCTGATTATGACATCTGAATTCGTTGAAAAAAGCCATTTCCTCGTAAAAGTTTTCTCAAAATGCAATCAGAGCTCAGAGAACTTCCCTACCTGATTGATGTCATTGATTTTTACCATACTGATACTCCCTTTCAAAAAATAGCTTATCAACATATACAACCATGGAACTCCAAAGAATACAAAATCAAATAAACTTGCTCCAAAAAGCATATACTACACTTGAAACGGCTTGCAATAAGACAAACCTCTCTGACTTAGAATCAGATGGACTCATTCAACGATTTGAATACACTATAGAACTCACCTGGAAAACAGGAAAAAAATATCTGGAATATAAAGGACTCCAAGCAAGTGATTTTCCAAAAGATATTTTTAAAACTCTTTTTTCTGCTCAAATAGTACCTGATCTAGAAGTATTTTTTGAATTTTTGGAAATACGTAATACTCTCTCACATATGTATAGTGAACATATAGCTCATAAAGATATTCATATTATTAAAGAACACCACACCCTGATTCAAAAATATATATCAAATTTACAAAACAATATATAACACCCATGAGCATCGTCGACGAACTGGAGCAAAAAATAGACATCGTAGAGTTGGTTGGGAAATATACCAATCTCAAGAAGGCAGGAACCAATTTTAAGGCACTCTGTCCTTTTCCTGGTCATAGTGAAAATACTCCTTCATTTGTAGCCAGTCCATCAAAACAACTGGCTTATTGTTTTGGGTGTCATAAATGAGGATGACCCCTCAAATTCATTATGGATATCGAAAACTGTGAATTTAAGGATGCTATCGAAATACTCGGAAACATCACCGGAACTCCGGTAAATACCAACTATAATCCGGAAAAAATTCAGGCACAGAAAAATCTCTATGCCGTGTATAAAGATGCCGTGCAGTACTACAAAGATGCACTCAAACGAAACCCTGAAATCAAAAAATACTTGATGGATCGATGAATCCAAAGTGAAAGTTTTGAAAAGTTTCATTTTGGATATGCGGATAATGGTTCTGCTCTATACTCATACCTCAAAGAAAAAGGATACGATGATGAGATTATCAGTGAATCAGCTCTATTTTTGGATATCCGAAGTAAAAAAGATAAATGTATCAACCGAATTATATTTCCTATTCAGAATCTGCGAGGAGATTTTGTAGCCATAGCCGGACGAACCATCACCAAACAAGAACCAAAGTATCTGAACTCCCCAGCTACCAAAGTCTATGATAAGTCCTCTATTTTGTATGGACTCTATGAGGCTCGGCATACGATAACAAAAGAAGATTTTGTGATTATCACCGAAGGATACATGGATACTATTGCTCTGCAACAAGCCGGTTTTCATAATACCGTAGCTGTTTCTGGAACGGCATTTACAGAAAAACACATCCAGATTATTAAACGACTCACCAAAAAAATATACCTGTGTTTTGACGGAGATAAGGCCGGAGAAAAAGCCACTAAACTCTCACTCGAAGCCATGAAAAATCAGTGAATTGAGGTTAAAATTATTCACCTCCCTGGCTGAAAAGACCCAGATGATATCATATCCTCTGGGAAAGATTTTCATGACTATATTTCCTCTGCGCTTTCTCCTATTGGTTATATGATCAGTCGTTCAGATTTTAATATAGAAAGTATCGAGGATAAAAAGAAACTCCTTCAAGAACTGTTTTCAACGATCGCATCATATTCAGATAACATCGAAAAAGATACTTATCTGAAAGAAATTGCACTCAAACTCAACATCAGACAAAATGTTATTTATGATAGTTTTAATCGAGTCAAAAATAAAACCAGTAAAAAAACTGAAACTCCAGTCAGCAAAAAGGTATCCAGTGAGGATCTGGTGATAGCTAGTATGATCCATCAACCAGCATCAATAGAAATACTCAAAAAAGAACTCTTATTTCAAGGAAAACTCTCCTGAAATATAGCACAAATACTCTCGAAATGAGTCGATTTTATTACCGGTTTAGAACTCGAACAAAAAAACTATTATCAGGCTCTAGCACTGAAACTAGAACAAGAAGGTGAAGAACAAAATGAAACCTTTTGAAGCGAACAACTTCTCAAGCTCGCTCATTCACTGAATCGAGAAAATTTTAAAAACATTTCAGCAGAACTAAAAATTCAAATATGAACCGGAGATCATGATGCTCTTAAAGAGTACTCTGAACTGATGCAAATAGCCAAAAAACATCACATCAAATAAATCCTTTCTGGGAAGCGAAAAAACTTGCAAAAAAAACATTTTTTTATATACTGTCCTCCAGAATATAATGGTCATTTTTCCCTTTAAATATAAACACACATGTCCAAAACATCAGATAGTTCAAAAACAAAAACCCAAACAACATCCGATAATACATCCAACATAGAAGAGCTCTCTCTTGATAGCCTAGAAATAGAAGAAGTAGGCGAACTCGAAACTCCAGAAGAAGAATCAAAAGACGATACCGGTGGAGCTAAAATGCCAAAAGACCGTTCAGAAGATAAACGAAGAGTCTGAAAAGGACTGCAAAAATTCATCGATACAGAAGTTCCAGCCGATATGCTCGAAGGTATGAGTGAAGCTGTTCAAGAGCTCATGAAAAAATGAAAAAAAGATGGGGCAGTGACTCAGGACGAAGTCATGAAAGCCGTTCCAAATGCAGAAGCAGACCTGGATATGCTCGATGAAATCTATACTCGATTCCTACAACTCAAAATTGACATTGTCGATACACTAGACAAAGGGAATCTGTTTGAAAGCGATAAAAAAGCAAAGAAAAAAGATGAAAAAGCCTCTATTTCTCTGTCAGAAATCAGCGATGATTCTATTCGAATGTATCTCAATGAGATAGGTCGTGTAGAACTCCTCACCAGTGAAGAAGAAATCAGTCTCTGAAAACGAATCAGGGCTGGTGACCAAGAAGCACGAAAAAAACTCGCAGCAGCGAACCTGCGACTGGTAGTATCTATTGCGAAAAAATACATGGGACGAGGGCTCGGGTTACTTGATCTTATTCAAGAATGAAATGTTGGACTTTTTAGAGCCGTAGATAAATTTGATCCAGATAAATGATTTAAATTTTCTACCTATGCCACATGGTGGATACGTCAATGAGTCACTCGCGCGATTGCTGATCAGGCACGAACGATCCGAGTACCGGTTCATATGATCGAAACCATCAATAAATTTACCCATACCTACCGACGACTCACACAAGAACTTACTCGTGAACCACTCATGGAGGAACTTGCTACTGAGCTCGATATGGACATCCGAAAGGTTCGACAGATCATGCGAATATCCCAGGATATCCTATCACTGGATGCTCCAGTCGGATCAGAAGAAGACACTTCCCTCGGAGACTTTATCGAAGATGATAAAAATCCAACTCCAGACAATCAGACCAATATGAATCTGCTCAAAGAGAATCTCTATCAAATGCTCGATTTTCTCACTCCACGTGAGCGAAAAATCATCATTATGCGATTCGGGCTCGATGGTGGTGATCTGCATACACTCGAAGAAGTATGAAAAGAGTTCGGAGTGACCCGTGAACGAATCCGACAAATCGAGAGTAAAACCCTCGAAAAACTCAAAGAACATCCAAATG
>CAZFWS010000079.1:0-3870 GCA_964522625.1 uncultured Candidatus Peribacteria bacterium
GCACACGCTTTGGGAGCGTGGGGTTGTGAGTTCGAGTCTCGCGTCCCCGACCATTTGATACTTTGAGATAAAATAGCATTAGTTTTACTGAAACTAGTGCTATTTTTTATTAATTCTCTCGAGCTTTTTTATCAGAACCTATACAGATAGCTAAATTCAAGTAAGTCAATATAGTATAATTCTATAACTTAATATAAATACTCACGCAATAGTGAAAAGGACTATTTTATATCATTCTACTCTAAATAAACCACAAGCATTTCAGATTGTCATTCATATAGTTTTTAATCGGTTCTCTCCTTTCATAATCATTGTCATAAAAGTAATAGAAACAAATAATTTTATGAATTCAAGAAAATATGAAACTAGAGGATATAAATCATATATAAGATCCGCTATACTCCTTCAATATAATACATATCAATCATATCAATTTATTCTAAAAATGATTCATATAACTGAATGAATAAACAGAACCACTCATATAAAAAATACATTCATAAATAAGATGTTATTTAAATAAATCTATTGATAATAATATTAAAACATATTATTATCCTATTTGCAAATTCATTACACCATCGATCTCAGTTCTAATCTTTTCCACCACAGCCAACCACTTATAGAAAACAATTAAAAAAACACCTCATTAAAGGTGTTTTTTTAATCCTAATACACTATATCGTTTGAATTTCTACATTTCTCTCGCCATCAATATACACGATACTATCTTCATCTACTTCTTTCCAGGTCTGCTCATCATCTAGAGGTTCAGAAGCGATACATACTGATGTCTCTAGTTCGTTAATATAGAGTGTATTCAACCCCTGAACTCACAGTGAATGAAACCGTGAACCAATGATATTCACTCCATCACTGATCATCACATTGAGCATGTATGGATCAGTAATGTTATAGGCAGTGAGGAGTTCTCAAATCTTTTGAATTGCAGAGCGCAAACTCTCTACCATCTTGTGTTTTTGATTATCAGAATCATTACTGAAATAATACTGAAGAAACAGAGCAAAAAAATGTTCACTGTCGGTATTTCACTGTATCTGAAAAAATATATCATCATCCAGACAAGCGATAATATCTCGTTTAATCTTGTGAAATTCTGGAATATAACCGTTATGTACACAACTCCAATTCTGGTAACTAAAAGGATGCGTATTGGGATAGGTTACTGGCATAGCAGGACTGGCATCACGAATGTGTACCATAAAAAGTGGACTTTGAGTGATATTTGCAACACTCTTTAGACCCTTATGGTTCCAGACGGGAGTGATATCCTTGAGTATTCCAGCATTTTTTTGTACTTCGGGTCGATACCAGGCTATTCCAAATCCATCTCCGTTCAGTGGGTCTTCTCGCTCCGTGGAGTGTTTGCTTTGATCAATGATAGAATGAGTGGATGTAAAGAAAATATCAGATATGATAGCCGGTGTTCCTGTATAGAGGGCAAATCGACACATGCGATAGAGTGATTATATTATATATGAAACTATTATATCATATTTTTCAGCCCAGACTGAAAAATATGACTAAAAAACATCTATTTATATGATAACGATATAAGAATAAAACCTATTTATCACTTGAGTATATATCTACCCTTCTCATAATATTTCTAATAAGTATAAAAATAAATTTATGATATCTAAATATATATTTACTGATATATGCACAGCCGCTGCCCATGTATCATCTCATGCCATTTTTTCAAGAGTATTAAAATCATATATTAAATATCCTGTAAAGATTAAAACTCAAAAATATGCTTTTATGAGAGAAAAAACTCGTGATTTAAAGACAAGCATATTTAAAAATCACATGATGATTAAAATAATTAATGAAATGAATAAAAACATTCACATAAAGCTAAAATCTATATCACTCATAAATACTAAACTAGCCGTTGCGAATACAGCTAAAGCTGTTGAAAGCATTGCTTGAGCAATTATTTTATTCCATTCATCATTTGGTTGATCTAAAGATAAATAATTTTCTAAATCAGATAACTGTGACCCACTTAAAGATTCACCTTTTTTTAAAACAATCCCTCTATCTTTCATAAAAATCTTCATCTTTCTATTCCCTCATATAGATTTAATAGCAGGAGACATCATCCATCATATCAGTGCAGAAAATAATCATACTAATATTAAATTAACCGGGAACGAATCAGCAAATACAGTTATAATAAATAATAAAACAAATACTCCAATAATAATAGACCATCACATTGGTTTTGCACTTTTATTCATATAAGCAGAATATGCAGTAATTAACAACATAGCTCAAACGATAGAAAAAGTACGTGCAAATAATATATCAAACATGTCTGAAATTTTAATAATAAAATATAACTATTTTTATCATACCATATACTATATTTTTATACAAGTGATAACTTAAAATATAGCTATCCCTTTGGGATAAAATTAAAAATTAAATTTTATATTTTTACATATCATTCAAATTCTTCAATTTCAGCTCTAATCTCTTGTATCATAGCCGACCATTTAAAGAAACAACAGAAAAACAGCATGAATAACTCTCATACTGTTTTTTTATTATTTGATTTTCATACTAAAAGAAATATTCTTGATTATATATAATTTACCATGTTTAAAAATGAAAAAAATCATACTTATATCACTCACTCTCTTGAGTATTGTCTCATATAATAGCTATGCTTATGATGCATCTTATATCAATACTATAAGTGATCGTTTGTGTAAAATAATAGCAGAAAAAAATCTGAATCCGAAAAGCGTTATAGATGCTCTCGAATCTTATAAAAATAAAAAACCTCAATACAAAGAACTGATATGACTCATTTTAGATTCAGCGAAAACGACATGTCTAAAAATAAATAATAGAAGCATAGAATACCCAACAGGAGTTTATGTTAGTGCATGACCGACAAACGATAGAAATTATTCTGTAAAAGAGAATCTTCTCGCATATGACCATGTAGACGGAATTTTATTGAGAATACCTTGGAAGGATATCGAACTACAAAAGTGAGTATATGATTTTTCAAAAATTGATTATCAGCTCGATTTAGCAAAAAAATATAATAAGCATATCACTCTTTCTATTATTGTTGATACTCCAGATTGGTTTAAAAATACTGAAAACACTTTTTATTATACTCTGCTTGATGGATCCCAAAAAGATATGGCTTATCCATGGAATGAAGATTTTTTAGACAGTTATAAAAAACTTATTTCTGTATTAGGGAAAAAATATAACGATGATGATACTATACACCTTATCCAAGTTTGAAATGCATCTTTTAATGGTATCGAAATGCAATACTACCGAACCATTGAAGCCTCTGATATATGATATACAGATGAAAAAGCTATATCTTCATGGACGCAAATATTATCCAGTTTTAACACACACTTCCCTGATAAAATAATAGCAAATGATTATCATCCCTTATTGTGAAATGATACTCCTTCGCAAGAAATATATAATTACGCAAAGGAGCATATTGGAAAACAATATTGAGCATCTATGTGGTGGTGGACTGAACCAAATACACATCTCTATAGTGCGCAAGATAATATATTAACGCAATCATTACAGGACAGCTTTGCTGGAGTACAATTCGCACAAGCCGGATCAAAAAAACCTGAAAAATTATCAGATAATGGATTTACATGACTCGTTGATTATTCCCTAAAAAGAGGAATATGTTACTTTGAAATATGGGAAATAGATATAAAGAATGAAGCCTATATAACAGATTTTGAAAAAATCAGAAATACTTGTAATACAAAGTAACACCTAAAGTAAGAAACGAAGTGCAATTTTTAGAATTCAAAGAAAAGATATATTAGAATTATAAATATA
>CAZFWS010000080.1:0-3754 GCA_964522625.1 uncultured Candidatus Peribacteria bacterium
CCAGTGCAGATTCACTTCGTAAAAATCCTTGTTTATCTGCATCTAGAATAGCAATACGTGACACCTCTGGGAGATCTAATCATTCTCTGAGTAAGTTGACTCATACGATCACATCTATACTCCCCTCTCTGAGGTTTTTAAGTATTTCGAGTCGCTCTAAAGTATCTACTTCACTATGTAGATATTGAACTTTAAATCCATTTTCGACTAAAAAATCTGTAAGCTCTTCACTCGTTCGTTTGGTAATAGTAGTGATTAACATTCGTTCTCATTTTTCGATGACCATTTTTAAGGTACTCATGATATCATCGACCATAAACTCCATTGGTTTCAGTTCTATTTCAGGGTCGAGTAATCCTGTTGGTCGAATCATCTGTGGAATCACTCGAGTATGTTCATCAGCTGACCATACTCCATCCGTCAATGGATGAAATTCAAAAAAATCATGTTTCTGTTTTTTTGGATCACAACTCTGTTGTATTTCATATTTTCACGGTGTGGCTGACACATACACTACTTGCTTCATTCTCGATTCAAATTCATCAAACTTCATTGGCCTATTATCCATAGCAGAAGGTAGACGAAAACCATTCGATACTAAATTCTCTTTTCTCGCTCTATCCCCTGCATACATCCCTCCTATTTGCGGAATTGTCATATGTGATTCATCGACAAAACACAGAAAATCATCCCCAAAATACTCTATCAGAGTAGCTGGTGGAGCTCATTCTGGTCGTCCATCTAAATACCTGGAATAGTTTTCTATCCCACTCACATACCCAACCTCTTGCATCATTTCTATATCATATTCCACCTTTGTTTTGAGTCGTTCGTATTTGAGAACATCTCATAATTCTTCTTTAAAATATTTGAGTCTCTCATCCAATTCTTTTTGAATTTTTGGAATCACTGCTTCTATGGTATCCTTTGTGGTAACCGTATGTTTAGCTGGAAATATTTTTGCTGTTTTCATGTATTCATACACTTCTCCGGTCAGATAGTTCCGTGATGATATCTGTGACAGCTCATCTCACCAAAATTCGAGCGTAATCACCGTTTCACTACTCGATGGAAATATCTCAAATACATCTCCCATAACCTGAAAATTTCCAGGTTTAAAATCTGATGCTGCTCTGGTATATTGCATAGCAATCAGTTGTTTCATAAGAACCTCCATAACATATTCTTTTCCTACTTCCAGATCAAATACTTGTTCCCTATAGGCTGAAATATCTCCAATACCATATATACATGATACGGATGCGACAATAATAACATCTTTTCGTGTAAGTAAGTCCTGAGTAGCCGCATGACGCAGTCGATCTATTTCTTCATTGATATCCGCTTCTTTTTCTATATATGTATCCGTTTTACTCACGTAAGCCTCTGGCTGATAGTAATCATAATAACTCACAAAATAGTGTACCGCATTATTTGGAAAAAATTCTTTAAATTCCTGAGCGAGCTGAGCTGCAAGAGTCTTGTTATGGGCAATAATAAGGGTTGGTTTCCCAATATTTTGAATCACATTTGCCATCGTAAATGTCTTTCCACTTCCCGTTACTCACCAAAGTGTTTGATCTCATTTTTTTTGCTCTAAAAAATCTGTCAATTGAGTAATAGCACTTCATTGATCACCAGCAGGAGAATATTTTGATTCTAATTGAAAGGTGTTTTTTGACATGTATATAAAGAAAAAATATAACCTGAACAGTATATGTAAAGCTGAAAATAATACAAAAAAAATGCGTCTATTATTTTACATACTATGAGATATATGATATTATATATACATATATTTGCATACTTTTCTCTTCCCATGAAAAAAAATCATTCTAAAAACATTATAAAAATACTCATTTTGAGTACTATTATTGTGGTGGTTGGAAATATTTGAGGTCAGTTATTAAACGCAAATTTAGAAAAAACATCATACTCAACTACGACAAAAAACATACATTTATTTACAGCTGTTGATCAAGGAAAATCCCTCATAACGAGTGTGGCTATCGGAACCAGTATATCCACTCAATCCTCTGGTCAAAAACTGGCATGAGAAGATCTTATCAAACAAACATTTTCCGCAACACAGCTCATGAATCTGAGTGAATCTCAAAAACAAGATTTAATTGCATACAACATGCAACTGTCTGAGGAATATAAAAATATTCTGAACTCTGATATTCCGGGTTTAATACGTGGGACAAATGATAAAAAAGCAACGATTGATGCCATCATAGATCAACTTGAATTTCGTTACGTATCTGCTCGTGAACAAGTATCTATACTCACTCGTCAAAAAGAATCACTCACCAGTGATATGAATAATATTAATACTCAAATTGAAAATCTCAAAATAAAAATTGATACTGATTTTTGAAACAATGATGCAGAAGCCAGTACAGAAAATATAGAAACATATCTCGAACTCAAACGAGAATACTATTTTGCACGAACCTATATCATATATATCAATCACTTTTTAGGTCGATACAATGTTCTCAATACCTATAATCTAGCACTGGCTGACACTATTCAAAACAATATGGATGCACTTATAAAAGATTCTTATGTGGTCATTCCTGATTCTGGAACATATTTTCTCGATACCTTTGAACTCTTGCTCCCGGAAGAATAGACTAATAAATAAAATCAACTTTAATAACTTTGTTTTCGTATCGTTTTGACTCTTCTGCCTCACGTACTGCAACAGCTTCTCAAATATCATGAAATCGGTCTACTATTTGATGATATTCAACACCAGGACCTTCAAAACTCACACACTCATATAAACCATCCTCTTCTATATCACTATTGAGAATTACTATGTCATCTTCTGTCGAAACCGAAATATCCCATGAATGAAGTCATGTGATATTTTTTTTAAAATCATCGATCAACTCATCCGATGAACTGTATTCAGTTTGCCCGCATAAAAAGAGTGTTTTTTGATCTCATGTATCCATGGATAAACAATCTGCATCGATATGATCCAAACTGTGCTCACCCGTGTATGTTACTGTTCCTATAAAATTATTCATATTAATCCATGGTTACTAAAATAATATCTTCGTCTGTTTCTTGTACTGATCCAATACAGGTCATCACTTCTGAATCATCCAAAGGAAAGGCTGGTTCTGATCGAAATGATTTATCAATATACCTAGAACCCGTTTCGATCGTACACATACAAGCACCACATGCACCAGTATGGCAGGCTGAAGGAACCTGAATATCTGCACCATTCAGTTGAGAAAGAAGTGTTTTTCATACTGCTGCATCGATTGTTTTTATTACTGCACCAGAAGCATTTTTTACGGTTATTTTGGTCATAAATATATTATAATAGGATAGAATGGAGTACTGATACTATTTTTTTTGTATCGTGTTTATATAAACTCTCGTCATCGAGCAAATCTGATTCAATTATTTTTACTCGTCTTCTCTGTAATTCTGAACGTTCACGATCTGATAAAAATAAATAATCTCACCCCTTTACAGAAATATTTTCCTGAAAAGATATTTTTTGTTCTGGTGACAATTCAGGCTTATAATTATTGAGTATAAAATAATCAATTCGTTTTCATAAAAACATTTCTATTTTATTCAGACAGTCCAGTTGTGAAAGTCCCGTAGTTTCTCATCATTTATTGGTCGTATTTCAAATGTAAATTATTTTTGCATTTGATTCTTGGACAACTTCTAATACTCATCCAATAATAAAATTCGAAATAATCGAAGTAAACAGATCCCC
>CAZFWS010000081.1:0-3742 GCA_964522625.1 uncultured Candidatus Peribacteria bacterium
TATCTTGTATTCCAGTTTATTTTGTTCTAGATATGCTAAAATAGTATTTTTTTCTACTCAGAGTAAGGGTCTCAGTATTCAGCCAGAAGATTCACTCATATTGGTGAGTCCAGACAGCTTTGTTCCACGGAGCATATTAAAAAAGAATGTTTCTATTTTATCGTCCAGATGATGTGCTGTAATCACTTGTTTTGTTTCATAGACATTCATAAGTGCATTAAAAAACTGGTATCTCTTTTCTCGCGCGAGTTCTTCAAAGCTTTTTTTAGGATAGAGTTTTTTTATCTGTTCAAAATCACAACTGGCTACTTCTACTGTGAATCATTTTTGTTTTCAGAGTTGTTCTAGAAATAATTCTTCTTCATCTGTTTCTGGACGAGTTTTATGATTAAAATAACAGACGACTAAATTTTTAGTATAGCTGGTTTCGAGAATTTGATACAGAACATACATAGAATCAGCTCATGCAGAACAAGCCAGTAAAATTTTTTCATCTTTCTTATAATAGGTATCGAGAAATGTTTGCATATCAAACATGATTTATATCGTTTTGTTATATTTTTGAATAAAATCGAGAAAATTATCATCAGGAGCTAGTTTATTCAACATTTCTTTTCCGCACTTCATGCATCGGTGTCGAATCATATTTCATTTATTTTTTTTATAGTCGATTCATATGGGCTCCATCATACCATGACACGTTGAAGCTCGATCTCCTGGTGTTACATCATCCAAGTGTTTTGAATAGAGGCAGACTGGACAGTGATTTCTAGCAGAGCCTTCCGGATGTTTTTCTATTTGAGTGCCACAGTTCTCACACGCAAAAGAATCATTTATCATGGTGAATCACATAGATAAAAAAGAAAATTATTTTTGTAAAATATAAAAAATGATACCAATGACGGAACTGATCATTCCGATCAACCAGAGTCGAAAAACAACATTTTCTTCGGTCCATCAAATTGCTTCAAGATGATGGTGAAATGGAGCTATGCGAAATATTTTTTTCCCATTTCTCAGTTTTTTAGAAGTCAGCTGTATCATCACACTGAGTGTTTCAAATATAAATATTATTCCGATAATAATCAGTATAAATACTGTATTGGTAAGCATTGCAATAATTCATAAATTTGCTCCGAGAGCTAAACTTCAGACGTCTCACATGATGATTTTTGCTGGTTTTACATTAAACCATAAAAATGCTACCAGCGCTCATACGACACTCATACAGAGTGCAGAGAGTAAAAACAATCCCTGATCATAGGTAATGTATGTATACACAGCATAACTAAAAAGCAAGAGTCCTCCAGCTAAACCATCGAGACCATCTGTTAGATTAACACTGTTCGAAGTAGCCAATACCATAAATATAAACAGAGGAATAAAATATATTCCGAGTTGTATGTCTCCTCCAAATGGATTATTGAGAGTTCGGATAAAATTTCATGCACTATCGACTTCATTCCACCCCAGATTGTAGTAAAACCAGAGCGCTCCAAGTATACCAAATAATAGGAGTCCTATCATTTTTAACCTGGCTGAGAGTCATTTATTTTTTCCAATTCATTTTGCATTGAGGTAGTCATCTATAAATCAGAGTAAACCAATCGATCAGAGTGTAAATAGACTCAGGTATGTTTCCTGTTGATTGAGGAGGGAATGATTTGTGAATCAAAGCCATTGTATTACCATACTGAGTAACATCATAATAAAAACAGTTCCTATAATAACGACTCATCACATACTGGGAATACCGGTCTTTTTTTTATGGAGCTTGGCAAATTCGGTAGCTTTTCAAATCGTAGCATCTTCCCTGATTTGTTTTCAGAGTTTAAATGAGTTTATTATTTTGATAAACAATGGAAAGAGTACGAATCATACCATAAAAGTAGCGACTCAGAACGAAAATATTTCAATCAGATTATTATTCATGTGTAATTTCTAGGAAGTATGTCCTTTAATGTAGCTATGATAGTGTTTTTGTAAAGGCTTTATTTGTATTTGCATTTTTTATAAATCAGATATAATATATTTAACTTATTTGTAAAGCGATGAAGACATGCAAATTACACAACTGGTTATCATAGAGCAATCTGATATTTTAGATGCTTTTCGCAAGGCATATGAGATGGCTGAAATACAAAAAACTGATTCATATACTCTGTATGAAGGGAAAAAAGTATGACAGGATCCAGAAACACAGTTTCTATTTTTAATAGGGACTGATATGAAAAAATCTCTGAAGTATATTTCAGAGCATTATGATGTATTTAAAATAGTTATTGCTGGTGTAGCGAAAAATTTATGAAACATCGATATCAAAACATGAGATGTAGTTCTTCCGAATTCATTTATTTCAACGAGTTGAGATGGAAGTCTATTTTTAGAATATGCAATAGGGGAGAACTATGATCTGGAAAAATTCCAAGTTATTCTCAACGGTATTTGTGCGACATGAGAAGTTACTAACATGGAGGAAGACGATTTTTATGCAGATATCCAGGATAATCGGGTATTTGAAATACTACAATCACTCGATCAACAGAGTTTTTTAAAACAAGCTGTGGTAGTGAAAGAAATAATAGAAACACCAGGTTCCTCACTGCAAAACCTGGTAAATATTACAGATTTTATCTTATTATAATTTAAATTTATGTGAGATATATTACAATTCCTAGCACAAGAGAATAATAGTAATACTTTACTTTGACTTGAAAAAGATCAAGAAGAGTATATGAGACAACAGGATATTATTGAAGCTATAAAATGAATAGTGTATTGATCTCTATATAATGGAGAATATGATGCATTTGAAAAAGAGATTCAATCTTGTCTTCAAGAAAAATTTTGAGCAAGAGATTACAGCTTTCTGATACACTCTGTATTAAATCAAATTTTAGCTAAAGAACTTTAATACCTCTCAGTAAAAATCATAGTCTCATCAACTCACAAATCTGTGAGTTTTTTTGTGGCTGAATCTATCATGCCGGGTGCTCCACATATATAAAATTCTTGATAATTTTGAACACTCTCAGCAGTTAAGTAATCAGTGGTGTACCCATGTTCATATTCACTGGTTTCTTCTTGTGATAGGTAGATGGTATAGCTAAACTGTGCACTGTTATTTTTGATAGTATCCAGTTCTGTAGTATAAAATACATCTGATCTGGTTCGAATTCCAAAGAGTAGGTGTAGGTTTCCTGTTTGTCCAGACTCAGTTGCTCAGAGGATTTGATTATAGAGTGGAACGAGTCATGTTCCAGTCCCGATAAAGAGTTTATTATGATTATTTTCACTGAGGATAAAGTGTCCTGATGGACCAACAGCTTTGAGTTCTGTACCAACTGGTATATCACAGAGCATCTGACTTCCTCATCGTCCACCATTTTTTATATCCCACCTCTTAATCAGTAAAACAATTTCTTCTCATCTAATTTCCGCTATAGAATAGGCCCTTCATCCTATTTCTGGAAGCAAAAAAGTAATAAACTGTCCCGGTTTCATTTCTATTTTTCCAGGTGCTTTGAATATCAACTCAAATACATCTGGTGTCAGTTTGTTATTTTGAGTGAGGGTGTAGAGTTGGAGTGACATAGGTATTTTGTAAAGTAGTATTTATTAGGATTATATAAAAATAATAAAAAAAACAAGAAAGTAACTTTAAAAGTTACTTTCTTATGTTTTTTTAGTATGTTGCTAATTTTCTTCTTTCTTCTTGATAGAGTTTTTCTCTATCTTTACT
>CAZFWS010000082.1:0-3740 GCA_964522625.1 uncultured Candidatus Peribacteria bacterium
CTTCATTATCTGCCTTATTTGCTACTACAATAACGTCCTGAATATTTTTTGATCTAAGAATTTTAAGTATTTTCTCATCATATTCTGTCATTCGGTCAAACTCGATGAGCCAGATAAGCAGATCACTATTACTAATAGCTTTTTCTGTTCGCTCAAGTATATCGACATCAATTTCACTACGAGTAGATGAAAAATCCAGTCATCCTGAATCTGCAACAATATATGCTAAATCGTTGTCTTCGTCTCGATATTCATATTCAGATATATCCCGGGTCGTCCCAGCTTCATCGGCTACAATAGCGATTTTATGACCGGTATACATGTTAAAAAAACTGGATTTCCCAACATTTGGTCTTCAGATAATGGTGATTTTTGCAAGCATTTTTTTGAAAGTAATATCATTTCATAATTCTTTTCCTACCTGGCATCGCTCTTGAGGGTCTTTCTAAATCGAAAGTTATATAAAGAATATTCATGAAAAATAAAGTATGTTGATTATATAGATATATTTTATAAAACAAGTTTTAAATAATTCTAGAGATTTTAGAACCCCCTAGCCCCCTTGTCAGGGGGAACGAGAAGTACCACTGAGTACTGATAAAAAAAGCCCCCTGACAAGGGGGTTTGGGGGTTCTAAAGCTTGGTTTTACCCTTCAAATAGCTCTCTATATTCACCATATCCCCTGTCTTCTAGCTCTTCAGAAGGAATGAATTCTAAAGCAGCAGAATTAATACAGTATCGTTCTCATCCAGTATCCTTTGGTCCATCAGGAAAAACATGCCCCAGGTGAGAATCTGCTCGTTTGCTTCGCACCTCTGTTCTGGTCATAAACAGTTTTGTATCAGAGTGTTCAGATACATGAGCATCATCAATGGGTTGACTAAAACTCGGCCAACCAGTTCCTGAATCATATTTATCGGTAGAACTAAACAGTGGAGTTCCATCAACAATATCTACATAGATTCCATCCTGTTTATTATCCCAGTATTTATTTGCAAATGCTCGTTCGGTTGCATCTTCTTGAGTCACCTGATATTGAAGTGGTGTGAGTCTAGCTCTGAGTTCCTCATCAGACTCTTTTCCAAGTGCTTCAAGTTCTGTTATTCTATCTTTCCAGTTTTCTTGGATATACCCGGCTCGTCCACTTCATTTTTTATAGAGATTATAACGGGTAGATGCTTTTTTATAATAGTCCTGATGATATTCTTCTGCTTCAAAAAAATCAGCTACTGGAAGGATTTTTGTTACTATATCTGATTCAAATTTTCCTGAATTTTGAAGTGTATTTTTTGATGCTTCTGCCAGTTTTTTCTCATGTTCATCTGCATAAAATAGAGCTGTTGTATAGTGAAATCCTCTATCTGCAAACTGCCCTCATGCATCCGTAGGATCTATCTGAGTCCAGAAAAACTCTATCAAAGTTTCATAACTGATAATATCTGGATTATAAAGAATTTTTACAGCCTCTCTGTGCTCTGTTTTTCCAGATGAAACCTGATTATATTCAGCATCTGTTTCAGTTCATCCAATATATCCTGATATGGCTTCATACACCCCATCCTGGGATTCAAAGATTCACTCCATACACCAAAAACACCCTCCTGCAAAATATGCTTCTGCAGTATTTTTAGGAATATTTGTAAAATTATCAGAAGTATCTGGAGATGTTTTTGTAAGTATCATAGTTCATAAAGTAAGTAAAACTACCAGAGTGAGAATAAAAAATGTGAGTTTCATATATTTTAGAAAAAAATTATATACGATCATTATAGATAGTAAACTTAGTATGAACTTAAAAGCAATAATTTGACTTACTCTGATATGATATGATATGATATGATTGTGTCATAGTAATAAAAGTATATCAATATAATATTTTTTAATAATATATAATTATGTCCATACATACACCTCGTAATTGAGAAGATAGTAATATCTGGTCATCAATACAAGATATACCAAGAGAAGAATGAACAGAATTTTGGGAAGAATTTTTACAAGGAAAAAATAATATAGAAATATGAGAGTACTTAAAAATGATGAATTATTTAGTATCGCATAAAAATGCTTCTTATGATGATTTCAAGATATTCTGTGGATTTAAAAATAGTCTTGAAAAATTAGGGAAAATATCACAAAGTCAATTTAATAGAGATGTTTTCGATACTGGGACAGAGGAGTTATGATTCAATTATCAAGAGAGAGATGATGTTTTCGATACTGGGACAGAGGAGTTATGATTCAATCATCAAGAGAGAGATGATGTTTTCGATACTGGGACAGAGGAGTTATGATTCAATTATCAAGAGATTATTGATAATATCATCAAATAAAAAAATCCCGAATTCGGGATTTTTTTAATCTTCTTCAACGACACTAATATGCAACTCATCTAACTGTTCATCTTCTATAATAGCTGGTGCATTCATCATCATATCCTGAGCTTTTCCAGATTTTGGGAAGGCATATACTTCACGGATATTTGGTTCATCTTTCAGGATCATCATGATTCTATCCATACCAATCGCAAATCATCCGTGTGGAGGAACTCCGTATTGGAACGCTTCGTACATCGCACCAAATTTTTCTTTCACTTCATCTTCACTTCGTCCTACGAGTTCAAATGCTTTTACGAGTGCTTCGATATCGTGATTTCGAATAGATCCTGAGAGAACTTCAAATCCATTACAGGCGAGATCGTATTGTACTGATTCTACTTCGAGAAGGTTTTCTTTTTCGAATGCCTTGAGTCATCCTTTTGGCATAGAAAATGGGTTGTGTCAGAAATCTATTTTTCCAGTGATCTCGTTTTCTTCAAACATTGGAAAGTCTGTCACCCAGCAAAATGCTAAAATATCTTTTGGAATAAATGTTCCCTCTAGTAATTCATCTATCAGTTCTGATAAGTGAATTCTAAATTTTCCCATGTAGTTACATACGACATCTTCTTCTCCAGCTCCAAAAAATACAACATCTCCAACCTCTAATTCTGTTTTTGTAACGATCTCTGCCAGATCATCTTCTGAGAAAAATTTATTGAGTGGCCCTTTGAGTCCATCTTCTTGCATTTGAAAATATCAGAGTCCTTGTGCTCCAAACTGTCGAACATATTTTTCAAAATTCTTCATCTGAGTTTTTGAAAATAAATTATCTCCATTAGGTACTCGAATGGCTTTAATTCTGTTTGTTTTTGTATCTGATGCTATTGAAGAAAATATTTCATTGGTTGAACGAGCAAAAACATCTGCAACATCTACTAGTTTCATTCCATAACGAAGATCTGGCTTATCTGAACCATAAGTTTCCATAGCATCAGTAAAGCTCATAGAATAAAACTTTTTATCCATGATAGTCTTATCTGTGACAGCATCTACGGTATCAAAGAAATATTCTTCTACCACTTTAAATATATCTGATTGTTCAACAAAACTCATTTCACAATCGATTTGATAAAATTCACAAGCATGTCGATCCGCTCGTGGATCTTCATCTCGAAAACATGGTGCTATTTGGAAATATTTATCAATTCCACCGACCATTAAGAGTTGTTTATACTGTTGAGGTGCCTGTGGAAGTGCATAAAATTTTCCTGGGTGGAGTCGTGATGGAATCACAAAATCTCGAGCTCCTTCGGGAGAAGAAACCGTAAAAATAGGAGTTTGAACATCGAGAAAATCTCTCTCGGTAAACCAGTTTCGTGTATGATTCAAAAATTTTGATCGAAATGCTACATTTTCCA
>CAZFWS010000083.1:0-3540 GCA_964522625.1 uncultured Candidatus Peribacteria bacterium
CACAGAAATATATGTCTTATATTTCATGGATACCGTGAATTATGATGGTCGGAGTGGGAAATAGTCTTTCTATGAATGCTGGAAGCCAGGATTCAGATATAGATCTGTATATTATTACTTCAGAAAAGAGTATGTGGAGTGTGCGAATACTGGTAACAATTATATTTCAGATACTCTGAGTACGAAAAACAGCAAATAAGCATGCGGGTAGATTCTGTCTGTCATTTTTTTCTACTCTGGAATGAATGGATTTTTCAAAATTTGCTCTTCCCTATGACCCCTATCTATTTTTTTGGATGATATATATGAAACCAGTATATGTAAGATGAGATGTGTATAAGAGGTTTGTTGAGGTAAATAGTGAGTGGTGTAATTTGGGGGATTTTATAGCTCCCCTCAGTTCTCCGGACAGCTCTTCCTTAGCAAGGAGGGGGTTAGGGGGTGGCCTGAATACCCTCCTTAAAAATATATTCCTCCCAAAAACAAAAAAGAGCTTTCAAAAACTTTGAAAACCCTTTGGAGTGATTATATCTGATACTCTCTTAAAATTTCATGATAATGATATCAGAAAAGAAATAGCAGAAAAAATATCTGATTAGCCTTCACCTCCAACAAAGCACTTCTTATAAAAATCTCTATCTAAAAAATAAAATACGACTCATACAATAGCACCAAATAAATGCCCTACCAGGCTGATTCATGGCATCAAACCAATACCAATATTGAGTACCAGCGCAGTAATTCACCCCTTATAATCTGGGTGATTTTTTGATTTTAAATACAGAGTATAATAACTGAGTAGAGCCATAGCAAACCCACTCATACCAATGGTATTCCCATCTGATAATATACTCAAAGCTGCTCAAATACACAACGCTGAAAATACAAAAAAGAAAATATATTTTTTTCTTCCTAGGATCACCTCTACCTGAGATCAAAACAGATATACAAATATACTATTTGCTAACAAATGAAATACACTCCCATGCAGAAACATAGAAGTAAAAAATTGCACAGAGTAGAGCACATAATTCCCCTGATCCAAAAAATAACTATTCATCCCAAAATCATATAAACTCGGAAAAAAATATGTTCCTAGAGTGAATACCCCTGCAGTCACAAGAAGAATGTTTGAGATAGAGAATATCATCTTATTTTTTTACCAATACAACCTCTATTTTTCCCATTTTACCATCAGCAATAGTCAACACTCTAAAAGATATTTTTTGATAGAGTTCTGATTCGAGTACTTCAAATTCGAGCGCTTCCCCACTTTTTGGAAATCGTTCGAGTTCATGTGTGATAACATAGCTCACCGTTTCACCATCAAATTCATCTGGATTCAAGCCGATATCTGCGAGATTCAGATCTGATTCACTGAGTATTTCTTCTATCAGAACACTAGATTCTATAATAAATTTTCCACTTCAAATGTCTTGAATTTCTTCCACTTCTTTATCAGTTTCATCACGAATATCACCAAATACTTCCTCGATAATATCCTCCATAGTGACCAGTCCTGCAACTCCTCCATATTCATCGAGAACTATTCCCATTATTTTATGAGCATTTTGAAATGTTTCGAGTACTTTATTAATCGGCTGATTCAGAGGAATTTTTAAGACTGTTTTTAATTTCAATTCTGATATTTTTTTATCTAGTTCTCCATGTTTAAAGGCAAATACCAAATCTCGCGAAGTCACAAAATGATCAATTTTATCAATCGTATCACTATATACTGGAATACGACTATGGGTATGAGCGAGATAAAAATTCATCGCTTCTTGTACCGTCATGTCCATAGAAATAGCCTCTATTTTGACTCGTGGAGTCATGATTTCTTCGACCTCAATGTTATCAAAATCGAGAATATTTTTAATTTTTTCATGCTCATGATGTTCCAGTCATCCAGTATTTTTTCACATATCAATAAAACTCTCTATTTCCTCATCACTCATTTTTTCTACCTCTCCTTCTTTTGTAAACATACGTATCAAAAGTTCGATAAAAATAATCACAGGATGTAACACAATCATCAGTATTTTATATACCGGAGCAACAAAAAGTGATATAGTTGCAGCATTTTTTGTTGCAAAACTCTTTGGAATAATTTCACCAAATAATAACAGAAAAAATGTAACCAATCAAGTCGCAATTCATACAGCCTGAGATTGAGCAAATCACATCTGTTCACCAAAACTAATAGCGAGTGTTGTAGCCAGTGCGGCAGTATATACATTTACGAGATTATTTCCTATTAATATAGTAATGAGGAGTCGATCATTTTTTGATTTAATAGTGTGAAGTGCAGCAGCTCAAAAACGCTTTTGCTTTACGAGTGAATCAATCTTGTGTTCAGCGAGACTCATAAGTGCCAATTCTGTTCAAGAAAAAAAAGCAGAAAGGCAAAAAAGAATAATAAAAATTATAATGATGATGGGGTCCATAGAAGCTGGGTAAAAAGATGAGAAGTATAAAAATATGCTATCAGTATAGTAAAAAAACGATGATTGTAAAAATTTTATGGCTTATCTCCAATGATTTCCAGATGCCCTCAAACAAAGTTTCTCTCTTGTCATGAAATAATATGATTAGTAAGCACTTTTATATCAGTTCAAGAATCATCGATAGGTTGTATAAAAATCCCGGTTCCTGTTTGTCATCCGTCTACTTGGTATGCCTGTATTTTATAGGCCAGTTCATCATTGGCATGATTCGCGAGAAAAATAGCATAATTTTTATTTTGAAAATCAAAGACAAATTCATTCCCAGTCAGAGTTTTTGAAATAGAAAGATTATTTCCAGGTCATGATTGAATATATCCATCAAAACTACTGAGGCCAGTACCTTCATAGGTAGCCAGTGGAAGTAGGGTAAATTCATGTTCATATTTATCTGGATCAAACTCAAGAATTTTCAGATCAAAATCCTGTACATCAGCACTATATAAACCTAAAAATACTACGGCATCAGACACATCTGGTAATTTCGCATTCAGCGCATCATCATTGTTGGTGTTATTATTAATCACCTCTGCTGTTTTATAATTATTCCAAAATATATTGGTATATCCGATATGTGGAACAATAGTTCCAAAAAATGTTTTTCGAACTGTAGTATCATCATCTTGGTACCCATTTGGATATGGAATATCTCAACTTCAAGATCGATAATCATCATTATTAAAATCATCATCTATACCATCATTTCCTCAGAGACCATCCTCAGTAAAAAAGATAGCCGAATTATTTGCATCAGAAAAATTTGTTTCTCCTTGCCATGCATAAATGCTTGGGATACTTCCATAAATAGCAATTTCACGAAGCACAAAAGGCTGATAATCTTGAAGACGAATATAGCGAATGTTATTTTCAGCTCATAAAAAATTAAGATCCCTATCAACATTCGTGAGATTATCAGTATTTCCAAGTGTAGTACTTCACAGAAAGGTGATACTTTCATCATACAGTTCCATCACCGTATTGGAAAGATATGAATCATAGATAGTATTGAGGGTATTCCAAAATTGAATCACTCATA
>CAZFWS010000084.1:0-3496 GCA_964522625.1 uncultured Candidatus Peribacteria bacterium
TACTGGTATTTGTTTTCCTCCCCCTTTAATAAAGGGGGTTGGGGGGATTTGTTCCTCTCCCTTAAGAGGGGGGTTTAAATACTTTGGATTCACTCCATACACCTCTCCTTTAAAATGACTCATATTTTTCAGCAAATCATTCCCTATTTTTCCAGGAACTGCTGATGCTCCGATAATCACGGCTGATGAAATATTAAAAAAGTTCATTCTATATTTTTATATTATATTACACTTCACCACGATCATGCATCGCATCAAATATTCGTTTCATAGCAACAATATAGGCAGCACTTCGGAAGCTCGTTTTGTATTCCGTTGCCGTATCATATACTTGCTTTGTCGCGGTAGTAATTTTTGTTTTAAGTTTTTGGTCTACCTCAGTTTCACTCCAATAAAAATTTTGGTTATTTTGAACTTGCTCAAAGTAACTCACCATCACTCCTCCAGCATTGGCTAAAATATCAGGAATCACTTGGATATCACGTTGTTCCAAAATAACATCTGCTTCTGGAATAATTGGCCCATTTGCCAGTTCTAAAATAATTTTAGCTTTTATATTATCTGCATTTTCTCAGGTAATTTGGTTTTCTAATGCTGCTGGAATTAAAATATCACACTTGAGTTCGAGTACCTGTTTCGCTTGAAGTATATCAACATTTTTGTATTCAATAACTGACTTTCTTTGTGCTTTGAGTTCACTAATAGTATCAATATCTAGTCCTGATTCAGCATAAATTCATCCCTTTGAATCAGAGACTCATACGATAATCGCTCAAAGATCATGCAATAATTTTGCCATAGTGAGTCCGGCATTTCCAGCTCATTGAATCGCTACGCGTTTTCATTTAATAGAAATATCCTGTTGTTTAAGAATTTCTTGAAGAACATAGACTCCTCCCTGTGCGGTAGCAGATCATCGTCCAGCTGATCCACCAGAAGTGAGCGGTTTCCCAGTAAAACTTCCGGGAGCATTTTTTCCAACTAATGCTGAGTATTCATCCATCATCCATGCCATGATCTTTGGATTGGTATTCACATCTGGTGCTGGAATATCTGTTTCTGGTCCAATGTATTTATACAGGGCTCGAACATATCCTCGTGCCAGTCGTTCGAGTTCACCTTCTGAGAGCTCTTTTGGGTTCACTACTATCCCTCACTTTCCTCCTCCAAGTGGTATATCTATGACAGCGCATTTAAAACTCATCCACATAGAGAGCGCTTTTACTTCTGCTCTGTTCACATCTTGGTGAAATCTAATTCCCCCTTTAAACGGACCCCTAGCATCGTTGTGTTGTGATCTGAATCATTGAAATATTTTAATACTTCCATTATCCATTCGAACGGGAATATTCACCTCTAAAATTCGCTTTGGAACAGATATGACTTCATATTTATTTTGATCGAGTCTACATTCACCATACAAATCACAGGCTTGCCTGATTTGTTTTTGTGCATTCAAAAATGCATCGTTCATATTTTGTTCTATTGCCATACAAAAAATTACAAAAAATATTATATATTTCTAGTATAGCAGAGTGTCTTAATCTGACCTAAAAATTGGTATTATATTTCTCTGTTTTTATAGTGCGTAATTGTGTATTTATGGTCTGATGCAATAATAGCTATGACATCAAAACGAATCGATTCAAAATCGATCCTATATTTTTGGCAATAATATTCCATTGTTTTTCTGAATTTAAACAGTTTTCCTGGGGTAATTGATTCCTCTGGAAGTCAGAATCGATCGTTGGTTCTGTATTTTACTTCGATAAATATAGTATATCACTGATGTTCAGCAATAATGTCTATTTCTCAAAAGCGAGAAAACTTAAAATTGGTATCCAGTATCTGGTATCCATGTTTTTGAAGGTACTTGATAGCTACTACTTCACCGATATCTCCTTTTTTTGTGGTGGTCATTATTGTGAATAATAGTTAATATTATTATTCTTCCCTTTCCAAGGGAAGTCTCCAGAGCGTAGCGGAGGAGGATGGGTTTATATTACTATAAGATATAGTGTATACTCAATTATAACCCATCCCCCTCTCCACTCCGTTACGAGGTACTTCCCTTAAAAAGGGAAGAGCTTAAAAGTGGGAAGAAATTTGATTCATAATATCCTCTATATTCCAAAATATTTGATGATTTGAAAAACGAATCACTGTAATTCCATGTTGCTTCAGTAGAAATTCTTTATGTTTGTCTAGTTCTTGTATATCTGGATTAAGATGAACACTCCCATCTAATTCGATCACTAATTTTTTATTATGACAATAAAAATCTGCAATAATAAATCTATCCAATCAACTATCCTCTGTATATACATACAATGGTTTTTGTCTCATAAATCTTTGCTCTATATTCTTATCTTTTATATATCACCAAAGATGAATTTCTGCTGGAGTCATATTATTTCGCAAATTTCTTGCAGCATTCTGAATAATATCCGGTATGTGTCTCATATAATTTTTCCTTTTTAAAAAATTCCTTATTTTTCTTCCCTTTCCAAGGGAAGTCTCCGAAACGGAGTGGAGGAGGATGGGTTATATTAAAATATGTACCCTTCTCCCGAGCTCGGTAGAAGTACCCGAGGAACGAGGGGGATGGGTTATATAACCTGTCTCAGTATCTCCTTTGCAATATCATCAATACTTCTCAGAGTTCCCTCTGTTTCACAATCAATCTGCACCCAATCAGCATGATTTTGTACAACACTGAGTGCTGAAGCATGTGCTTGGATAAGATGATTTTTATCTGCTTCATGGATATCCATTTTTGCTGCTCATTCTATATAGTCTCGGTCATCTTTTTTCAGAACGAGTTTTTGACTGGTTTCTGGGGATACGTTCAAAAAAATCGTTTTATCTGGTTTTGGGATTCAAAATATATTGTATTCCAGATCCTCTAACCATTCTATAAAATTATCCCGTTCAACAGGATCTGTTATTTTTCCAGCTTGATGAATAATATTGGCTGATACATAGCGATTTGAGATAATATAATCATACTCTTCTAGTTCATCTCGAAAATCAAAACTAGAATCAAAACGATCCAAAGCATAAAATATACTGGCCTGTTTCGCTGATACATCTGTTCCATACTTTCCATTCAAGTATTTTTCTACGGCAAAAGCTGATGGTTCACCATATCGTGGATAGTCTAAAAGTTTTACTTTTTTTCACTGATCTCGGAGAGTCTGGACTAAAATATCTGTTTGGGTTCCTTTTCCAGAACCATCAATACCATCTATGACTATAAACATGGATAAAAAAATTGAATATAATATCTCTACTATATCCAATTTCGCGTATTTAAAAAATTACTTTTTTATTGTTCTACCCTATCCAGTATATTTTGCTCAATAACCGTTATATCAAAGAACCCTGCTTCTATCAAACTCGCTTCAATTTTTTTATCTACCCCAAATGCAATTCCTAGACCAACCAATATAAAGAGTACTCAGAGTCATTTTTTGAACCATCCTTTTGGATCAGA
>CAZFWS010000085.1:0-3495 GCA_964522625.1 uncultured Candidatus Peribacteria bacterium
ACTGACAAAAGGAAAAAAATCATGGTATGTATATACAGAAGACGAAAAACTCAAACTCATGGCAGAAGAGAGTATTGTCTGAGAAAATATTCAACGATATAAAGGTCTCGGGGAAATGAATCCTGAACAACTTTGGGAAACAACACTGGATCCAAATGAACGAAAGATGTTCAAAGTAGCTATTGATGATGCACAAAAAGCAGATGATGTATTTAAAACTCTTATGGGTGCTGAAGTAGCTCCTCGAAGACGATTTATTCAATCACGTGCTAAAGATGTCGAAAACTTAGATGTATAGTGATATGTGTGTGTATTGAAAATGATCCATTAAATGATGGATCATTTTTTTGTGTAAAAAGATGTATTAAATGCAGATAAAAAACAAGTTATATACCTCCTCTTTGTATATAACTTATTTTTTCTCCCCTAAATTAAAATTTTTTCCTCCTTTAAAAATTTCAATTAACATCACGTTTATGATGTGAGTACATGATATACGAATCATTATAAAACTCAAAAAATACACTAGATCCTTTCTGGATACACTCATCTTAATATCTCTGTAAAGCCATAAAAAAATGCCAAAGGTAGTTGGGCAGTTTCTCTATTTATTGATGCATGAGTGATATATTAGTACAATATAATTATACAATTTTCATTTTTATATATCACATTTTTTTTATATATATGAGATATATTTGGATTGTAAATAATCTTTTTTCATACCTCATTTTTACTCAGTCGATCACATTTTTTATATTGAGAGAGACATCTATACATGCGTTCTATTTCCTTTCGATATTTTATATATTATAATTTTTCTACTCATCAGTGACGAGCCCCACTCGTTATTTGTTAGATTTTACTATATAAAAATATAAAAATATGGAGACCATAAAAAAGGAGGCAGATTTTTGTGATGCACAAAATCTGTATACTTCCCACGCGCATGAATGACAAGAAAATTTTAGCTGTCTTGACGCAGAAAACGAGAATTTTCCGAATCAGATAGTTAGTATAATTAATTGAATCCCTCAACATGTAGATGATATTTTACATGATTGAAACAACACGAGAGAGAATGTACATCGTTTCTTATCTCACACATGACTCCCTCTTCCACCAGATAATATTCCAGACAATATACGAGAAACCATACATCATCCGATCCTCCTCAATTTTATACAGAACACGTATGAAATAAATCTCACTCAGTATGATATCGCCCAACAAGTGCACTTTATTCACTTCTTATATCATTCTACGCAAAAAACCTTCTCCCAATTACAATCTTGAATTGTACATTATGGGGAAGGTTTTTTAAATGCTTTTATGGAGGTATGCGATGATATTCAATTGGGCAACAAGCTTATTGAAGTGGCATGAGTTCCTTGAATGACTGATTTTAATGAAGTTATTCATAATGTATCTGTTTGGAGAAAATGATTTGATAGAAATAATGCATCATATGAACATTTTTGAGAAATTTGTGTATCTCATTTGAATCTGATATCTCAGGCTTTGCCTTCTCAGCAAAAAATTGTTCTAGAGGATGGATGAAAACACCTCCGTACATTTTTTCGTAAAATTAATCTGGGTCGTGATGTGACTCTCGAAGAGTTCAATGATAATGATATGGGCTATCGTTTAGAACAAATATGAAATGGTGATATTTTGAGTGACACAGAATTTAGTGATATTTTTAATGCAGAAAAATACCGAAACCTTGATTCTTTTTGACCACATCATCTTAAGGTAGTCATGGAGGCTATCTTTACAGCATTTCATGATTATGGTTCCTTTTTTTGTTATAAGGTGTTTACATCTTTTTGGACAACGATAGTCGATGAATATTCGCATATGTTTGTTCTCAAAAATAATGATTTTTTGCTGGGCACTATTGGACTTAAAAAGACCCATGAGATGAACTATGAAGTAGGAAATTTTTATATTAATATTCATTATAAATGAACTTTAGGGATTGGGTGAATTTTAGACCATTTTGCTTATACATTTACTCAACATGAACAAAAAGGAATTTCTTCTACTACCTTATTACAAAGTACTACTACATTTCGAAATTTGAATAGAAGTGCACTTGTAGGAATTGAAATATCAGATGAATTTTACTGAGAAAATTTTATTTCACCACTATTGCATTTAGAACATCAATATAGTAATGAATATCAATTAAAAAACATTCCTAAAACATCGTTTTTAGAATACTGTTGAGATGATTATACTACAGAAAATATTATTTGCTTTACCTGTGATCAAAGAATTTTTAAAGAGCAGTGTGAAAAATATTTTCAAAATGGCTTTTGTCTTGTGAGATGATATATTATTTGAGGTGATATGATTGCTGCATGATTTGAAACACGAATTATATCTTAATATGTTTATAGTGATGGTTGATGTTATATTTTTTTGCATGTTCCCATCACATTTTAAATAGTGCAAACTGAGATTTTCTTATTAACTCGTCTTCTATAATAATACCAACGAGGTCATTTTTTTCGAAAGAGAAAAAAGCAACTTTATTTCCATATATTTGCATAGAGGCACTAAAAAAGAAATCATCTTCAGGTACAATCATAGTTATTCTATTCATTTGTTTATCATATTTTAGATATTCAGCTGTTTCGGCATTTTCATTTACTATTCCATGTGCTATTTTTCATGTTCCGACTCTTTTTTCTAGATATTCATTTAACACATAATCTCTCACTTCAGGGTTTGTATTTTTGGGCACTCTTAATACTCAATAAATTTCACTATTCTCTGCTATATGATCTTCCATTATTTCAATAATTCCATCTACACCATGATAGTATTTTATTTGTGGTATAGATCCAATAGGGTTCATAATTGAATTGAGATTTTGAACCATATCTTGAGCCTGTTCTCTTTGTTTTTTAATTTTATCCTCTTGTATTTTTAAATTTCGTACAATCTTATCTGGATTTTCAGCCCAATAGAGAAAAGAATTACTTTGTTTCACTGAGGACATCATTTTTTTTGATACCAGGGTTTTGCATGTATGTTGAGCAGTCGATCTTTTTATTCCTATTTTAGTTGCTAATGAAGAAGCAGTAGATTGCCCAAGTGATAAGGATGCGATATAGATATCAATTTCGTTTTTTGAAAGTCATAATTCACTTAAAAATTCTTTCACTTCTTCACTTTTTGATCATATCTGTTGTAAAATCTCACTCATCACTCTGTTTTATAAAATATTTGTCTTATGGTAGCGTCTTTTTTATCAGAGTCAATTATTTTCTATTGCCTATGTATTCTATTTTTAGAAGACCATAGGCTTTATTTTTGGGTGAAATACTCAGTGAGTGTAAATAAGGACAAAAAACTTTTGACTTATACAAAAATACTTATAAAATCTCTCTCGCATTTAATAAAAATATTCCTCCGTAGCTCAGTGGTAGAGTAGATGACTGTTAATCATTTGGTCACTGGTTCGAATCCAGTCGGGGGAGCCAT
>CAZFWS010000086.1:0-3381 GCA_964522625.1 uncultured Candidatus Peribacteria bacterium
ATGATTGCAGGTATATCTTTCCAGAAGTATATATATCGAGCTTCCATAGGTCAGATTCTATTTGTTCACCAGTCAGTTGATACATTCATGGGAAAGTATCTATTTTTATATAGCTGATATTTTCTTCTTCGAGTGCTGATTCTACTTCTTGAATAGTTGACTTTAATGTGTTGACTCGAAAATTCACGGGTCGTTTTTCTGTCTTGAGTCCATCCAGCACTATTTTTAGATCTGTACCTGAGTAGATATCAGATATTTTTTTGATAAATGTGTCTTTCATAGTGTGATTATTTTTTCTTATTTTCTAAAATTTGTCTTATTATTCCGATGACTCCAAACCCAATCAGGAATACATCTGTTGAGAGTCCTCCAATAGAGTTTCATATATAATTATATATCATCCACAGACCAATAATAAAGAGGAATCATATATTAAGCCATATTCATCTGACATAAAAAACCAGATAGGTTGATATGATAGCATTAATAGTCGGGATAATTGATACAAGTTCTCCAGTATATGTGAAGAATCCTATGATTATATAAAATACACTAAATCCTGATACCCAATATATGTTACGTTTATATTTGAGTGAGAGAATATTTTTGATGATATCAAATAGATTAATGACACCTGCTGATAAGAGTCCGAGTGACATAAAATGAAGTCACCATACACCTGAAGCAATAGCAGTAACTATAATAAATTTTTTGTCTTTACAGAATAAAAAATTATAGACCGAAACCAAAAAAGCAAATAGTCAGATGATTTGAGCTACAATACTTGCAAAAAATATTTCTTGGAGGGTATAGAGAAAAGTATTCATAATTATCGTTTTTGCATTTTAGATTCTATTTCCGCATTTTTTTCGTTCATATATTGTATAAATTGAGCTTTTTTAAATTTCCAGATATACAAACCAACTAGTACCATGATACCCATAAATATATAGCCAATATAATCCAGAGCTACTTCATAATAAGTAGCAAACACAACTCAGAGTAATATAATCACAACCGAATATATGATAGAGCCGATAGCATTATAGATAAAAAATGACAGATGACGCATACCAGTACTCCCAGCTATAAATGGTATAAAAGCTCTGGCTAGATTATGAAACTTTGCGAGTATTACACCCCATGGTCCCCATGTCTTGATTCATTTTTCTAAATATCTTACTTCGGTCTCTCAGATTCAGAACCACAGTCCATACTGACGAAAAAAGTCTTTTCCATAGTATTTTCCGAGTAGATATCCACTATAGTTTCCGATCATCGCTCCAAAACATGCGAGTAGTATAATATAGATAAGCTTATCTGTTCATTGTTCACCAAAAAATCATCCAGATATCAGCATGATATTTTGACCAGGAATCACCACTCATAATACTGGGAAACTTTCTATAATGGAACTGATAAATACCACCAGATAATTCCAGTTTCAAAGACTCAGAACAATGACTCGTATCCAATCTATAAATGATTTAATAATTTCAGGCTTAAAAATACTCGCTATAGCCAGTACAAAAGTAGCTATTATGAGTATCTTCATCAGGATATCGAGTATTTTTTTCAAACTACTAAATGTTAGTTTTTTAAAGTGGCTCAATCTTATATAAAAAAAACTATTTTACAAGCGAATTGTTTGCTTTTTGATGCTTTTTTTATAGACTGGTGAAGTTATTTATTTTTTGATTTTTTTGTCCCGTGAACATTGTAAAAAATAGAATGGTATATTTCGGAATTTCGGCTATTTGTATTCTTATTTCTCTTGTCTTTCTGGTGAGTGGAAAACTCAACCTATGAATCGATATGACCGGATGAATACAAATGGAATACAGTCATTCAGTCGAGTTAAATATAACAGAAATTCAATCAGAAATATCTGAATTAGCTACTACCGTTTTATATGAATGAGAAAATGCTATTAATTCTACTTCGGTATATTCTATTGCTGGAGAAAATACACTCGTGGTTGTTGGAGGATTTTATACTACCATTCCAGATATGGAAGCAGAAGTATTAAAAAATAATTTTAGAGCATCCGTAGGAGACCTATTAATATGAAAAGATAGCTCTCTCAACGAATCAAAATATATCAATATCGGAAAGAGTTTTGGGGATTATATACGAAATACTGCATTTCTCACTCTGGCTATTGCAATAGTAGCTATTGCCCTATATGTCGTATGGGCATTTTCTGGAGTAGTGTCGGGTATATCAGTAGTATCATTTGGTTTAATTACTATTGTAACACTCTTTCATGATGTACTTATATCTACAGGATTATATGTGATAGCTGGGAAAATGTTTACTCAGTTTCAAATAGATACTTTCTTTGTAACCGCACTACTCACTATACTTGGGTACTCTATTAACGATACGATAGTGGTATTTGATCGAATCAGATCAAATCTAAAACAATTTGCATGAAAGAAAGGAAAAGCAGGAAAAAACTTAGAAGAAATAGTCAATCTATCAGTATCAGAAACATTAACTCGAAGTATCTATACTTCACTTACTCTCCTCTTTGTACTCATTACGATTTTTATATTTGGACCAGAATCCATTAGCGGTTTTGTACTGGTGATGATATTTGGGACTATTATTGGGACATACTCATCTATTTTTATAGCCTCTCCACTCCTCTACCAAGTGAATAAAAACAATATTCTCAGCGTGTATGAGAAAAAAGAAATCAATCCAGAAGATAAAATAGTTGTATAATATTATAATATCATGACTGAAATAAACAGAAGTATTGATGAAATACTCAGTAGTAGTGAACTCAAACAAACAGGGAAGTATAAACATATGAGCTTTGAGGGTAAACATGCTGATGAAGTGATTCTCTATTATTGTCGACCTTCATGAGTGCAGTTGAAATACGAACTGTTAAAATTATTGCTTCCTATGTTACTGATAGATATCATTTTTATCGTGCTTTTTGCTTCAGATGTAATAAATATAGGAGTATTAGTATTTGGGTGCATTATAGTAACACTCCTCTTTGCTTTTTCAGTATTTTTTAAGATATACAGAGCCAGAAATAACTATCTCTATATTACTTCTAAGCGAGTCCTCTTTCATGGAATAGAATGATTTTTTAAGGATTATGTAAAAAAAATTAATTACGAAAATATCAGAAATATTAATTATTTCACAGAAAGTTTTATAGGAAAGATGTTTAATTTCGGAGCACTCGAGATTCAGAGCTCACATGGATGAGCGGGAGATATAAAAGTATATCATATTCATCATGGAAAAATGCTGACTCATTATATAGATAAGCTGATGAGTTTATCGCTCACAGAGCGAGCACGGTTCGCAGAATTTGATATAGATTATTTTAATAGTTAGAATATGTTAGAAACGATA
>CAZFWS010000087.1:0-3222 GCA_964522625.1 uncultured Candidatus Peribacteria bacterium
ATGGCCAATTCTTTAAAAAGAGAGATGATAGTTCAAAAAGGTTATTTTCTTTATACGTATGAGTATTTTTTTAATAAGGAGCAATATGACTGAAATATTTTTGCTTATTATAAATGAATGATAGAAGCATATTTATTATTTTCTGTTGAGGAAACTCAATTATTATCTGATAAACTCGGATATGATATCATAAATCAGAGTTGGGAGGAGCAGGATTGGAAATGTGATATCAATATAAATAATTATATTTGAAGATTGTTGATATGTAATACCTATATAGGTGGTTATGGAAAGTTATTTCAAAAAGAACAGGATTTGATTGATTTTAGAAAGCGTCTTGTAGAGAGATTGGAATAATGAAAAATAGAAGCATTAAAAAACACCTATCATAAGGTGTTTTTTTAGTGTTTGAGCTAGACAGTATACACCTGTCCAATTCCTGTTTCTACATCATCATAGACTTCCAACTGCTGATTACGAATCAACCAGATACGATTACTAACATTTTCTAAGAGATCTCGGTCATGTGAGACAATGAGAGTGGTTCCATCAAAACCGTGGAGCATTTTTTTGATGACCTGTTTTGAGTGGAGATCCAGATGATTCGTGGGTTCATCCATGACAATAATATCTGGTTTCTGTAGGAGCATTTTGGTGAGTCACACTTTGGCTCGTTCTCAACCAGAGAGACTTGAGATGCTTTGATCTACCTTGTCTCAGGTAATCAGGAGTCCTCCGAGGATCTTTCGAATATCCTGTTGGTTGTCATGTGATTTACTCAGTTCATCGATAATAGAGTTTTCTAGATCCAGTTCTGCGAGTATTTGAGCAAATGAACCGACATTGATAACTTCGTTTATATCTGCACTTCCAGTGAGAGGAGTGAGGTCTCCGAGTATGGTTTTGAGCAGAGTGGTTTTTCCGGTTCCATTGGCTCCGATGATACCAATTTTTTGTGATTTATGGACCTTGATTTCCTCGGGGAGTGTGATGAGTGGAGTGCTGTAACCGATCTGTAAATTTTCGAGTTTGAGAATGACTTCAGGGAGTCGCTTGTGTGAGAGAAGATTGATAAACTGCACGGTCTTTTCGTTGAAAGGTTCTTCGAGGATAGTCATTTTTTCGAGTGCCTTGATTCGACTTTGGACACTGCTAGCTTTGGCAGAGTTGGCTCTGAATCGGTTGATATAGTCGGTGGTCGTTTGGAGCTCTCGTTGTTGATCTTTGAAGTCCTTCATGGCTTTGTTGTAGTTGGCTTCTTTTTGTTCCAGGTAGTCAATGTATTTTCCGGTGTAGGGAGTGATTTTTTTTTGGTATATTTCGACAATTTTTTCACTGGAGTTATCTATGAAGCGTATATCATGGGAGATACTCACGAGGGCTTTTTTCCAGTTTTGGCAGAACTTTTCTAAAAATATAATCCCTTCAATATCCAGGTGGTTCGTAGGTTCATCGAGGATGAGCAGATCAACTTCTTGGATGAGGAATTTGGCTATTTGTACCTTGGTTTGTTCTCATCCGGACAGACTCATGACATTTTGCTTCATTTGTTCTGCGGAGAATCAAAAGTATTTCAGAATGTTTTTTTGCAGTTCGTATTTTCTAAATCCATCATTGGCTGAGAGTGTTTTATTGAGGGTTTCGATCTCTTCCCAGGCATCGGGGTTGTCTTGTAGGGTATCGAGGCTGTGTATTTGCTGGCTTATTTCTGGAAATACTTGGAGCATTTCTTGAGCGAGTGTGTTATCCTCTGACTGCCAAAAGAGGTCTTGGGACAGGTATCCGATGCTGAGTCATGGGGCGAGTGCGATATCTCCGTGTCACTCCATGTGTTCACTTTGTTTTCCGATGATAATTTTAAGCAGAGTGGTTTTTCCGCATCCATTTTTTCAGATGAGGGCTATCTTGTCTGTTTTGTTGATTTGGAGTTGGGCTGATTCAAACAGGTGCGTGAGTCCTATGTTTTGGGTGAGGTCTTTGATACTGATGAGGCTGGATTGAATCTTGGTTTTTCATTCAAACAGGTATTTTGGAATCGTTTCGAGAGAGTATTTGTTTTCTGGTTCTGATGATGCTGTCTGATCTATACCTGGTGATGTGTTTTGGCCTATCTCAAGTTCAAATTCAGTGGTGATATACTTTTTAAGTCGTTTGAGTTTGGTAGCATCTTTGATCTTTTTTGGGATATTATCGAGGAAGTCTTGGCATATTTCTGCTATTTCATCGCGACTAAAATCATCGTGTTGTTGAAGTACCGATTCGATAATATTTTTCAGTTCGTTTTGGAGTGTGTGGTCTATGAGTTGCAAGTGGGGAGTAGTGAATGATATTTCGGCTTATTTTATAGAAAAAAACTGAAAGTACAATGGTGTTTTTTTGCTGAGAAAAATTAATGAATATTTTCTGAAATGTATGTTTTGATCAGATGGGGGATGGTATGAATGATTTGATGTATGTCATAGGTATCAGTATCTTTTTCTATTTTGATAACCAGTTTAATGCTGATATGATCTTTTGTTTCTTTAATATCTTTTCCAGTAATGTTAAAATTAAGTGCTTGAATGGTATTAATTATTTTTTTATGAGATCATCTCTTTTTTTCGAATATGAGCTTCACAATACAATAGCGAGATTTTTTTAAGAAATTCAGTTTAATTTTATCGATAACGATCAAATTAAACAATATCAGTATGGTAGCTAAAATAGCAAGAGCATAGAGACCAGCTCAGACAGTCAGTCAAATAGCAGAAGTAACCCATATGTTTGCAGCTGTGGTGAGTCATTTTGTATTAAATCCTATCTTCATAATAGCCCCAGCTCAAATAAATCAGATTCCGGTCACTACCTGAGCTGCTATCCTTCCGGGATCTGCAATACTACTGGATGACATGGCAGCTACTTCTATAGAAAGAATCATAATCAGTGCTGATCATAGTCAAATCAGAATATGTGTCCTGAGTCCAGCCGGTTGATGACGAAATTCTCTTTCTAATCCAATCAAAAATGATAGAAAAATAATGAGCAAGAGTCGAGTGAGTAAAGTACCGAGTTCCATAGAATAAAAAAAATGATATATATACTATTATATACTTTTTTTTGTAATAAAGCGAATATAGGGAGTGTGTTTTTTACTTCTAAATAAAAACGACTTTTAAGGTGAAGTAAATTATATTTATAATTCTAATATATCTTTTCTTTGAATTCTAAAAATTGCACTTCGTT
>CAZFWS010000088.1:0-3221 GCA_964522625.1 uncultured Candidatus Peribacteria bacterium
AGCGTCACAATATATATCTTGGTCCATTTTTTTTCTTCTATTCCCAGAATATCCTCAAAAAAGTCGTATACTTTTTCAAAAAACATATCAAAAAATACCATAAAACTTGCATCTTTTAATCGGGTGTATCCAAAGATCAGAAGCGCAAAAATAATGAGCTCTATTCCCAGTCCAACAATAACTCCTGGATGCAGAAATACTCACATAAATTGTTCTAAAAGTAGGTCCATATAAGGTGGGGTAACGATTTTTAACGCGAAGAGTATATGGGAAACCAAAAAAAAAGCAAGATGAATTTTCTTGCTTTTTTTGGGGATTTTATAATTTATTTATTCTTCAAATAAAGACTGAAGAAATTTATAAAAATTTTCCTGATTTGTATTTACAAATTTATCTAAATCTACAACTTTTTCTTTGTGTGCTTCATTATTGAAATTATGTGCATATTCAGATAGTTTTTCAACTTTTACTGAAGTCTCATCAAAATCTTTTCGAGCAAACAAACTCTTCCCTTCAAATTTCATACTATTAAAAAAATCTAGAATATCGTTTGAGACTCTCTCGCTAAATCCAACATGACGAAAATCAATAGTATATTCATGGAGATGTTCCTCAGAAGAACGTATTATTTTAAAATGATATTTAGTATGACCGGTATCACGATATGAATGATACAAAAATATATCACCATTTTTATTTTCAAGAGCTCTATACACAGTGTTTTTTTTCTCTAATTCTTTTACATATATATCAAGATATGTTTTTTTATCAAGTGTGAGACCATCTAGATAATAAACTGAATTTCATAGAAAATAGAGAAAATTTTTCGCATCATCAGAATATAATTTGTATCACTTAAATCCCCCAACAGTACCATATGAAAGATATTTTTGATACACCCATGTATCATCAAGCTTTAATGTCATACCCTCTATAGAAAAACCATCTGTGGTATTTAAGCCTGATTTAAACGTACTTGATGATATTAAATCAAATGCATTTTTTAACTCATCTGGATAGTCTTTATGTCCATATACTTCAAATGAAACATAATCTTTATTTTTAAAAAACATATATACAGAACCAGTAAGGTCAGATATCTCATATTTAAAAAAATATTTTTCCCCCTTAATATCTACATATGTTTCTTTCATTGATTTATTCTTTGATGAAAGCGCTAATGATGTTCGGACATCAATATATGTGTTAAATGCATTTTGTGTATCCGATCAAAATATATTTTGATCCACATACATTACTGTATTTTTACTTTCTGAAATAAGTGTATACCCTTCAAATTTATTCATATTATCAATATATGTATCAATAATTTCATAATTATATTTTCAAATATCATCAATACGGACATATTTTGCATCAATGGATTTTTCCTTTATAATAGTATTATACTTATTAAGATATCATTTAAATGCTATTATGGCTTGATTATCTAAATCCGAAAAGTATTCAATATCTCATTTTTTTTGAATAAAATTATTAATATCTATAATTGGTATCATATAACCAAGTGAGGATACTCCGTCATAAATAGCAGTTGTGATTCATATTAATTCTCATTTATCATTTAATCCAGCACCACCAGAGCTTCAGAAATCCAAATTTGCATCTATTTTATAATATCCCTCTTCGTATCATGATATTTGTCATTTACTTGATGTGATCGTTACTCATCAGTGAGATGGATAACCATAAGTAGTGACAATATCTCAAATTTTAGGAGGAATATCAGAAAAAGGAATAATATTTCTATTTCCTGGTCTTGAATCTAATCGAAGCAAAGCAAGATCTCTGTCAGTATCATAATAGATTAATTCTCAAACAGCAAAACATTTAGGACTCTGTCGAAAATCTTTTGTTTCACACACTTCATAAAATCAACTATAATCATCATTATAGGATTTTTCTAATACATGTGCATTTGTCAAAACAGTATTATTTCATATATATACTGCACTTCCATAAGCAATATTTTTATATGTTTGGTTTAAAATATCATATTCATAATTATTCACTTGAAATATAGCTGGTCAATAATTATTTTCTTCATTTCATAAATAAGCCTCATTACTATTATCTTCCTCTGGTCCAAATGAAATACAAGATGAAAGTAAAAAGAAACATGCAAAAATGAAAATTTGCTTTATCATAAGTATACGTTAAAAGTTATTATAAACATCTCACCTATATCCTATACTAGATATATAGTATTGATTTTCTATATCCTGAAAAAATATAATTCTTATTTTTCAAACTCGACAACGAAAATATCACTTTTTTCCTGCAAGTCGCTCAATATCTAAGTGCTGAATATCTCAGCTTAGAATACTATCAATCACGATATTTAATTCCTTTTTATTCGGTATTTTTTGAATAATTTTTATCCATTTTTTAACCATGTATTTCCTTTTTTAATAATTTTGAGAATTCTGTCATCGCAATAGGTTCTATTTCAATATCCGTCCATTGATCTTCTTCAAAACTACGTGTTTTTTGCATAAAGTCCTCATAGCTCATTTTTTTTTGTCCTTGAAATAATGACTGTGTTTCGGGTGTATGAAGTTCTATCTCTATTGTTTGCATCGCTTGATATAATATCAATAAATTATTTTATATGTATACGAGTATAATTATTTTTTATTTTTTTTCAACTATCCTCATATGATACTTTCTATCCAATCACCTGAAACGCAACAATCAAACCATAAATAGCGACTGATTCTACGAGGGCAATTCCCAGAATCATACTGGTAATAATCTTGTCTTTATTTTGAGGATTTCGATAGAGTGCCGATAGAGCGCTTGAGACGACATTTCCTTCTCCAACACCGGTTCCAAGTGCCGCGAGTCAGATAGCACATCATGCAGCAATCGGAAGGATCCCTGAAAGTCCTGGTTGTCCTATCATTTGAAATGCTACGATCAACCCATAAATAGCAGCTGATTCTACGAGAGCAATTCCCAGAATCGTAGTCACGAGAAACAGTGGAGACAGTGCAATACTTTTTCCCATATTAATGAGTGCTTTTTGTGCTAGGATTCATTCCCCAATTCCGACTCAGAGTCCTGCTAATCAAACAGCCAGACCAGCCCCGATTCAGATATATCCAGTATCTGCTCATAAACCCAGTACTTGAAATGCCGTTACTACACCATAAATCGCTGCTGATTCTACCAGTGCGAGAAAGAGTATCATAAATGTC
>CAZFWS010000089.1:0-3217 GCA_964522625.1 uncultured Candidatus Peribacteria bacterium
AGGGAAATACAACTCGTACTATTTCTCTCGAAAACTGGAGAAGCTGGAAAGAAGCCAAAGCAACAGGAGGGTGAATCAGCACCGATGAACTCGATAATCATATGCAATCAAAAAAATACCCAGGACTCTATATTATAGGGGAGGTCGTTGATGTCACTGGAAAAACAGGGGGATTTAATCTCCAATGGGCCTGGAGTAGTAGTTATGTAGCTGCTCAGTACATAAATTTGACTTAATATCAGATATTCATAGTATTATAGATAACTTAAATTTACTGGAGGGATTTAGTTATGGTACAAAAAAAAGAAAGTATAAAAGGAATTTCTTTCCGTGACATAGGAGCGTGCTTGTCATTTCTCGCTTATGGTATACATTGCATGGCATCTATTTGTACTTCAAAAACACCTGAAGAAGAATATTATGCAGAAGAAAACGATCAAGGATGATCGTTTTAATTTTGTCTTAAATATTTCACTTCAGTACTTTCTCAAATAAATTCAAAAATATCGGATGAGGGTGTATTGGGTGATAGTTCCGATGCTCCGAGTATATCTATTTTGTATTTTTCAATTTCGTAGTTAAATCGATCGATAATATTATCCTGGTTATAAAGTTCTGGTTCTCCAGACATATTAGCACTGGTCAAAAATATTGGCCCGTGTTTTTTGATAAGCTTTTTTTGTTCAGAAGTATGTGCTACCCGAAACGCTATTTGCTGATATACATCTCTGTTTTCGAAACTGATATCATCATCCTCATAGTTGATCCAGTGGTGTACTGGTAGGGATTCAGTGAGGATCGTAAATGGTTTTTTATACTCTTTGAGAAAATCTATTTGTTCACTACTCAGGTCGGTATTATTTTTCAGCCATTCAAAACTCTCGACCATGATCGCAAGAGGTTTATCATAGCTTCTTTTTTTGATCGCATATATTTTTCTATAACTGACATCATCAGACATAGGACACCCAAGACCAAAACAGGTATCAGTTGATAGAAAGAAGAGATTGAATTTCATGGTGTGTATTTTATAAATTATCTTAGTAACCCATCCCCCTCGTTCCTCGGGTACTTCCCTTAAAAAGGGAAGAGTTTTTTCATTCTTCCCTTTTTAAGGGAAGTGGCTCGTAACGGAGTGAAGAGACGATGGGTTATATTATTATTGAATAGGACTAGCTAACGGTATTCCCACTTTTCGAGGGTATTTTTTGTTGGTAGGTTGGAGTTTTTCGATCATAACGAGAGTTCGTTTTTGATCATTGATCGTATAATTTTTGACTTTATATATTTTACAAGAGAGTCGTGAAAGAGCTTTTTTGGCAGATTTGAGTTCTTCTTTATCATCTAGTTTATAAGCTATGAAGAGACCTCATACTTTCAGAAGAGGAATGACGTATTCTAAAAGAGTAGGGAAGTAGGCAGTAGCACGTGAAGTAATATAGTCATATTGTTCTCGGTGCTCTAGGTTTTGTCAGATATCCTCTGCTCGACCATTGAGGGTATTGATATTTTTGAGTTCCAACTGCTGAGCAAAATCATCTACTGCTTTGAGTTTTTTTCCTACACTGTCGATTCCTGTAAATTGTACTTCAGTATTAATAATAGCGAGTGGAATCAGAGGAAAACCTCCTCCTGTTCACATATCAGCAACTCGAACCTCATTTAACCCTCCCCCTGACAAGGGGGAGGTGTCCGTAGGACGGAGGGGGGTTATTGGACTGAACTCTAAAAAAACATTCAGCATAATAGAATCAATAAAGTGTTTTTCTATAATCCCTTCATCATCACGGATAGCTGATAGATTAATTTGAGCATTTTTTTCTTTGAAAATTGTTAAAAATTGTTCAAATTTTTGTATTTCATGATCTTCTAGTTCGAGTTTGTATTTTTTAAATAGCGCGTGCATATATTTTTGATTGATAAATAGTTGCGTCTGATTATAATCAGAATCGGTAATTAACAAGTTTTTTTATGCTCTCAAAAACACTGACAAAAACTCTTCTGAGAACGACCGATAATTATATCAAGGCCCTTGAAAAAGGATGAGTCAAAACTATTTCTGACCTCCTGCATCATTTTCCACGTGAATATGATGATAGAACAGAGGTTTTGGATACTTTTTCTGTGATGGATATTCAGGTGAAAAATACTATTTTAGTCACCCTTAAATCAGCAGACAATCAACGTACAGCGAATAATAAAATTCTGACCAAAGCGATTATAGAGGACAAAAATGGTTTTTTATCTGAGTGTGTATGGTTCAATAGAAAATTTCTCTCTACTCAATTAAAACCATTCGTATGAAAAAAAATCCTTATCACAGGAAAGGTGAAATACGCATATGGAAAAATTAGTTTTCCATCTCCAGAATTTGAATCAGATCTATCAAAAATTGGAGGTGAAATAGTGCCCGTGTATTCAGATATAAATTATATTCCAAGTAAATGGACGGTCTCAAAAATGCACTTACTGAAGCAATATATTTCAGATATTTCAGAGAATTTGCCGGAGGATATTATTCAAAAATATGATTTTATCTCTCGGAAACAAGCGATTCATGATATTCATTTTCCAAAAAATAACCATCAAATTGAGGTCGCAAAATATCGACTGGCATATGAAGAACTATTTGAAGTGAACTATCGTGCTATAGCCTCAAAATATGAGACATTTCAGGTAACCGAAGGTCGGTCAATTCCTATTGTCATGAATTCAAATCTGATTAAAAAAATCATCTCAAAGTTACCATTTGAACTCACTGATCACCAAAAAATTGTTCTTTTTCAAGTACTCAAAGACATGGAAAAAAATCATTCTATGCAACGTCTTTTAGAGTGAGATGTAGGTACCGGGAAGACAATAGTGGCACTCATTAGTGTAATACATGCTATTTTGGAGAGTGGGGAAAAGAGAACCTCACCCCCAACCCCTCTCCTGCAGGAGATGGGAGGAAAACAATGAGTGATTGAAAATTATAGAGAAGTACCAAAATATGTAAAAGAACTTTCTAAAAAATTACGACAAAATCAAACAGCATCAGAGGAAATTTTATGGGAAGTTCTCAGAAATAGGCAACTTGCTGGTTTAAAATTTAGGAGGCAATATGCTTTTTGAAGATATATTGCGGATTTTTATTGTCATGAAATATGATTGGTTGTTGAGCTTGATGGAAAAATTCATGATTATCAACAAGAATATGATACTCTCAGAGATGAAA
>CAZFWS010000090.1:0-3207 GCA_964522625.1 uncultured Candidatus Peribacteria bacterium
AATCATTATATTATTACTATAAAAAAATACTATGAAACAGCTCATTATTACAGCACACCCAAGCTCAAAATGATTTACCCATAAGATCGCAAAAACTTTTAAAAAAGCGAGTGAGGCAAATAAAAATGAAGTAGAGATCATCAATTTATATCACAAAAAATACGCACAAGATTTTCTTGTTTTTGAAGAATTAGCAGACCTCGGAGCTGAGAATAAGACTCGTGATAAAATACAAAAGAAAATGTCTGAAGCAGATGAATATATATTTGTATTTCCAATCTGGTGGGGAAGTATGCCAGCGATTATGAAGAACTTTTTTGATACCAATTTTTCTTCTGGTTTTGCTTTTAAATATCAATCTGGTGGAAAGGTAGATAAACTTTTAGAAGGAAAAACAGCCAAAATATTTGCAACCTGTGATGCTCCAGGATTTATTTATAAACTCTTTCCATTTGCTATGCGGTTGAAAGGATACATGAGTATGTATATACTCGGGTTCTGTGGGATTAAAATAACTGATTTTCATCTGTTTGATACCATGAGTAAATCTCGAAAAGATAAAACGATGCGAGAGGAGATGTTAAAAAAAATAGAAAATATAGCGCAAAAATAATATCAAGTTTGCAACTCAACTATAGTTATAAATAAAAGACTTTATTACAAATTTGTAATAAAGTCTTTTATTTTTTCTTATATTAAAAATATGATACACTGATAATATATATATATTAATATACGTATTATGAGTTATGTCGATTATAAAATTCATGGTGATGATGTTCAGTTTTTACAGATCATTTTAGATCCTGGAGAGTCAATTTTAGCTGAAGTAGGTACCTTGTTTTTTAAGGATACTGATATAGAGATGCATACTGGGGTTGAATGAGGTATGTTAAAGTGACTTGGGAGAATGTTTATATGAGAGAGTTTTTTTATTACTTCTTTTACGAATAATGGGGCCTCGAGGAAACAAGTAGCTTTTTCAGCTCCGTATATGTGAAAAGTAGTGATGATTGACTTAGATCAATTTCAATGAAAATTTATTTGTCAAAAGGATAGTTTTTTATGTTCTGAAAATACGGTAGAAATTTCTGTTGAATTTAATAAGAAAATTTGAGCAGGTTTTTTTGGATGAGAATGATTTTTGTTACAAAAACTTGAATGAACTGGAACTGCATTTGTGCATGCTGGGTGATCAATAGTAAAATTAGAGCTTCAACCAGGAAAAAAACTACATATTGATACAGGCTGTATTGTTGGTTTTTCAAAAGATGTACAATACAATATTGAAAAAGTTAAGGGAGTGAAAAATATGTTGTTCGGATCTGAGTGATTCTTTTTTGCAACATTAGAGTGACCATGAACGGTTTATCTACAGAGCTTACCTTTTTCCACCTTGGCAGATAAAATTATCAGTGCATCATGATTTATGGGTCGACAGGGGAGTTCGACTCTAGGAAGTGCTGAGAGTTTATTGTGAATTGCAGGAAGGATTATTAAATAATTTATTATACATATGTCAGATACATTTACAACAACAACCTATAATTCATATGGGAGCCGCATTAAAAATTCATTTCTATGGGGGGGAGCGTGAGTGCTTCTCTTTCTGGGATCTTTCTATGTATTATTTACCAATGAATGACGAGTTGATTATTCAGTTATTGCAAAAGAAAGTATTGTTCTTGATGCAACATCATGACAAGATTATGAGTGAAAATTTGTTTCCTTATCATGAGATATTACGTCGCAAGAGCAATTAGGTGATCCATGATTTATTCAGTTATGAGACTACCTCATTTTACAAAGAATTACTGAAATGTATGCATGGGAAGAAACGAAATCTTCATCCGAAAAAGAGAATCTTTGATGATCCAGCACTACCACTACCACATATACATATAATAAAACATGGAAAGAGAATCCTAGAAATTCTTGACATTTTGCAAAGCCTGAATGACATCATAATCCAGAAAAATCGATTCGTTCACAAAAATATGGAGTCGAAAATGCTTCGATAGATACATATAATTTTTCATTTCAATGACTTCGATTACCAGGATGAAAATCACTTTCTCTATCAGAGTCAATCCTTGATATACCAGAGGTAAATACACTCACTCAAAAAGAGATTATCCTTCAGAAACTTCTTGCTAAAAGGCAAGGAAAAGAATATATTCCACCAGCTGATGAAAAAACGTTTAATAGTTTTAATAATAAGTATATTTTTATATGAGAAGGAAGTCTGTCCTCGCCAAAAATATGAGATGTACGAGTGCATTATTTGGTGCTGAATCAAAATACTTTTTGAAGTATTTTTGGTCTTGTTGAGTGAGATAATATCACTTCCTACAACCAAGGGGAAGATATTTCTATGTACCATTTGTTTACCACTCATCGAGAAGGGTCTATTCAAGAATTACGAAGTGAATATCTGACAACATTGTGGATGATAAGAGTGGGTTGATTTTTTATGATGAGTGCAGGATTATATTTGATATTTTCTATATTTTCTATATTTTTAGCGGTTGTTCCTATTTTCGCTAAAATAAGCCGATATATATTGTGAGCTATTGCTTTTCTGATATCTTTGGTATTGTCTGTGATAACTATTTTGATAGGAATGATAGCTCATAATATATTTTTACTTGTTCCTGTTGTTATTATAGTTCTTGTTGCTCTGGTTTTTTGGGTTCGGAAACTTTTTGACAAAAAAACTCCTACTCCGAATATAAATACTCATTGATCAGATGTATATAGAGCTCACACATCTGATCCTCATTGATCAGATACACATATAACCAATATTTCCGATGTTCATTGACCGGACACAAAAAACAAAAATACAAATAATGTTGAGTCTGAATTTGATCTTTCTATACAATAAAATATATGTTTTTATACAAAAATAAGTCATTTTGACTTATTTTTTTTATATTCTAGGAGTAAAAAAAAGCAGTATTTTCTTTTGACAACACTGCCTTTTTTTATATACTCTTTTTGCTCCCAAATCTTGGGGTGATTTTTGTGCTATGGTGCCTGTAGTTCAGTTGGTTAGAATGCCAGGTTGTGACTCTGGAGGTCGCGGGTTCAAATCCCGTCAGGCACCCCATTATACGAATTAAAAAAATAGTACTTCACGGTGCTATTTTTTTTATTGACTTAAAATTAATTTTATATAAAATATTTTTGCTAGATTTTTTTAAA
>CAZFWS010000091.1:0-3185 GCA_964522625.1 uncultured Candidatus Peribacteria bacterium
CTTCTACGGTTCCATGCATCTGAGACGATGTGAGACGTGATAGAATGGCTGCTTGAGCATCAAGTATATTCCAACTATAGGTGATATCTAAAAATTCTCCCTGAATCTCCAGAGCCTTAAATGGATAGAGTTTGATAAATTCTGCTAGTGTATCCGTGAGTTCGTATTCTCCTCTAGGTGAGAGTGATATATCTTCGTTGAGTTCAAAGAATTTTGAATTCACCTTGTAGGCTCATAGACTGGCCAGATTTCCGATATGTTTTTGAGGCTTCTCTACCAGAGAGTGAATATTATTATCTTCGTCTACACAACAGATTCAGAATTTTTCTGGATTTTCTACTGGTTGTACCAGTACTCCGTAGCCGGTATGTTGAATCAGCGTATGTAGGTCTGTTGTATCAAAAATAGTATCTCCATTGATAATGAGTGTATCTAAGTCACACTCTATTCATTTGAGGGCTCACCCAGTTCCTGGTTCTTCTCATTGTAGATGATAGTTTATTTTCGTTCATTTATATGCTTCTCAGAGAGTCTCTTGTATGAGTTCATCTTTGTATTTCGTTATAATAATCACTTCGTCCACATGTTCATAAATACTTTCCAGAGTATATTCTAGAATAGATTTTCCACATATCTGAGTCAGAGATTTTGGAGTGGTATGAGTAAGTGGTCGGAGTCTGGATCATTCTCCAGCTGCCAGGATAATTGCTTTCATAAAGTCTATATATTTGATAGTAATTGACCTCTATTTTAAAGAGAAATAATGAGAATTCAAATTTCTCTTTTTTTATGCCATTTTTTCTTGATTATAGAGCAAAAAAAAGTATATTTATAGGGTAATTTCTAATCCCAACAAATATGTCAGAAACTCCCAACCAAAACGAAGAAAACAACCAAAACTCAGGGGAACAAACAGACCTTAATATTGAAACTGGACTTACCTATAGTGGTGATGAAAATAAGAGTATTAAAGACGAAATGGAATCGTGTTATTTGGACTATGCGATGAGTGTTATCGTATCACGAGCACTTCCAGATGTACGAGACGGTATGAAACCAGTTCATCGAAGAATTCTCTACGCGATGCATGAACTCGGACTCAAATCATCAGCAAAATTTCGAAAATCAGCCGCAGTAGTCGGGGATGTACTCGGGAAATACCATCCACATGGTGATTCATCAGTATATGAAGCGATGGTTCGAATGGCTCAGGATTTCTCACTCAGATATCCACTCGTTCACGGGCAAGGGAATTTTGGTTCTATGGATGGTGATGGAGCTGCAGCAATGCGATATACCGAAGCTAAAATGACTAAATTGGCAGAATTTCTCATGTCAGATATCGATAAACAAACGATCGACTGGAGAGAAAACTATGATGCTACCAAAAAAGAACCATCGGTTCTGCCATCGCGTGTTCCAAATCTACTCATGAATGGGGTTATGGGTATTGCTGTTGGTATGGCTACCAATATGCCTCCACATAATTTAACGGAGCTCATTAATGCACTTAAATTTCTTTTAGAATCAGAGGATACTTCAAATATTACAGTTGAACATCTTATGGAGTATGTGACCGGTCCAGATTTTCCAACGGGATGAATCGTGTACGATAAAGAAGCTATTTTAACAGCCTATTCAACAGGTCGATGATCAGTAGCTATTCGATGAGTAGCGCAAATTGAAGAGGGAAAAAAATGACGAAATGTGATCCGAATCTCAGAGATTCCATATGCTCTGAATAAATCATCACTCGTAGAAAAAATTGCAGATCTGGTACGAGACAAAAAAATTGTTGGTATATCTGATGTCCGAGATGAATCATCAAAGGAATGAGTACGAATTATCGTGGAAATCAAAAAAGATGCCTTTCCAAAAAAGATTCTCAATCAGATTTATAAAATGACTCCACTCCAAACCAGTTTTGGATACAACATGATTGGTCTAGGTGAGAGAGGAATGCAACCACGGCTCTATAATCTGAAAGAACTTCTCGAAGAGTTTATTGTACATAGAAAAGAAGTGGTTGTTCGACGAACACAATATGAACTCAAAATAGCAGAGGCACGGGCTCATATTTTGGAAGGGTTGAAAAAAGCGCTCGATCATATCGATGCGATTATCAAAACTATCAAGGCATCAAAAGCAAAGGATGATGCACGATTGGCATTGATGAAAGAATTTTCTTTTACAGAAATTCAGGCAGAAGCGATTTTAGAAATGAAGTTAAATAAACTCGCTGGACTCGAGAGACAAAAAATTGAAGATGAGCTGAAAGAAAAACTCGATCTTATTGCAGATCTGAATGATATTCTGGTCAAACCAGCACGAGTGATCGCGATTATTGGTGAAGAACTGGACTATGTTCGAGAGACATTTGGTGACGAGCGACGAACACAAGTAAATGCTGGAAAAGTCGGTGAATTTAATGCAAAAGATACGATTCCAAATGAAGATGTCATGATCGTATTTACAAAAAATAGCTACGTAAAAAGACTCAAAGCTTCTACCTTCCGAACACAACGAAGAGGTGGAAAATGAATCAGTACCGGAGCAAAAGAAGATGATGAAATCAAATTGATCGTTCCAACAAAGAATCACAATGATCTATTCTTCTTTACGACACAAGGTCGAGTATTTACTCTTCCTGCATACGAGGTACCAGAAACATCTCGAATTGCAAAGGGACAACCTATTATCAACCTGCTTGGATTACAAAAAAATGAAGAAATTGCAGCTATTCTAGATTCTACTGTAGCGGATAACAAATATCTCTTCTTTGTTACTCAAAAAGGTCAGGTGAAAAAACTGGAAATGGATCAAGTAGCGAATATTAGATCAAATGGTCTCAAAGTAGTCGGAGTCAAAGAATGAGACTCACTCAGTTGGGTTAAAACGACTTCATGAGATGATTCTATTTTTATCGCAACTCGTGAATGAAAAGCCATTCAGTTCTCAGAGGATGATGTTCGACCAATGGGACGAACGGCATCATGAGTACGATGAGTTTCACTGAAATGAGATGATAGTGTCGTAGAAGTAGCCATTGTCCGAGATGAATACAAAGCCGTATTTATCGTAACAGAAAATGGTATGTGAAAGATATCTGATATAGAAGAATACAGAAATCAAAAGAGATGAGGATCATGAGTGAAGGCTATGGCCGTTACTCCAAAAACAGGGAA
>CAZFWS010000092.1:0-2901 GCA_964522625.1 uncultured Candidatus Peribacteria bacterium
ACCACTTCATAGAGATATGGTTTTTCTTTATTTGCCGTTTCTGGGATGTAGATTCCAGATGATGTCAGAGTATCCTTCTGAAGTGCTTTCAGGATAATTCGATCACTGAGTGGTTGTAGGGTCATGTGGTGAGTAAAAAAGAAATAATATACTATAAAAATAATATGCATTTTAGTGAGAAAGTCTAGAGGAAATAAAAGACCCTAATGAGGGTCTTTTATAAAAAGTAATATCATCTTTATTACACCGCAGCTGGTTGATCCGCACTCCCCTCACGAATCATATGCACTTCACCCTTGCTCGTATCTACATCGTAAATATTAAACTCGGTATCGACATTAAAACCTTCATATCTAATTCAGAGATTCAGTGAAGCTGATGGAATGAGTGAATTGTTGCGATGATATACTCCGGTTGGCCATCCAAGAATTCCTGGACCATCGAGTACGATTTTTCCATTCCATTTGATATAATTAGCTGATATCTCAAATGTTTCGATTTTTCCATGTACTGGAGTATAGAGTTCTACGATTCGGTATCCATCGAGAGTAATCAGGTTATCTTCTTGAGATGGATGCATATACCATCCCTCTGCAACATCTCCAACCTTTCCCGGTGATTTTGCACCAGCACCGTGAAAAACCCGTTCCATAGCATTCACATGATCCAAAAATGGAATCGAGTGAAAATCTACATTTTCTGTATGACGCAACAGTGTAAATGGTATAATATGAAAAAGTCCATCTATTTTATGACTAATATTTTCACAAAAATCTCCTCCATCACAAAGTGTATGAAGTGATTGATCCTTTGGAAAAAGTGCTTGTATTGGTTTCATAATAATATTCTTTTATAAATAAAATTTTGCATCTACTACAACCGATCATTCATGATAAGCGAGTATAGGATTGATGTCTATTTCAGAGATTTCTGGAAGCTCTATAAACAGTTGAGATATTTTAAAAATAGTATCAGAAAGTTTATGAATATCAACTGGTTTTTCTCAACGCACTCAATGCAGTATCGGTGTGATTTGTAATTGTTCCAGCATCTCTGTGATTTCATCAGGAGTCAATGGAAGCAGTCATCTGGATACATCGTTATACACATTCACATAGATTCATCATTTTCAGACAATCAACATATCTCAGAAACTTGGATCTCGTTTTAATCCCACAAATATTTCTTGTGATTTTGGAACCTGATTTTGGAAAATAACTCCCTCTATTTTTGCATCTGGTTCTGCCTGAGTCACGCTTTGTAAAATATTTTCATAGGCTTCTTGCGCTTGTTGAAGTGTTGATATATCTGTTATAATTCCTCCCACATCTGTCTTATGGGCAATATCTGGAGAAGATATTTTTGCCACCACATGAGAAGAAGAGAATTGTGCAAATACCTCTGAGATTTGTTCTGCATCTGTGACTAGGTATTCTTGTGTCGTCTCGACTCCATATCCCCTCATCACTTCATTCACCAATTCTGGCCCACACAGTTTTCCTGTTTGCTCAGAGAGTTTTGTTTGTAAGGATTGTATTCCCTCCCCCTTTAACAAAGGGGGATTGAGGGGGATTTTTTTCACAGAGGTTGCCTCCCATTCCTGCTGTTTCAACAATCGCGAAAACACTCCTATTCATTTTTGAGGATAATCATAGTGTAATACTCCTGCTGTTTCTAAAATTTCTCGTGAATTTCAGAGAGAATGTCATCCCATAAATGAGGTAAATATCAGTGTATCAGGATATTGTTTTTGAAACGCTACAATAGATTCTGCGACCACATCTACATCGGTCGTAGTTTGTGGTGTCAGGAGTATATATATAGCTAGGTTTCGATTCAGTGAAGCAATATTTTGCAATATTTGTTTATAACGAGCTGAAGTAGCATCTCCAATGACATCGATAGGATTTTTTACCGATGCAGCATCTGGAAGTCACTGCATAAGAATATCTTTTTCTGCCTCGCTAAATTCAGCTATTTTCACTCCATAGTGTTCCATATGATCGGTAATCATAACTCCTGGTCATCCAGCATTGGTAATCACTACCATTTCTGTTGGAATCTCATAATGTCTGGTTACTGAAAAAGCCTGTCCCCATAAAAAGAACTCTTCGAGTTTATCTGTAGCATGCAGTCCTGCCTGAGAAAAAGCTGTCTTCAGAACATCAGCCGAACTTGCTAGTGCTCCGGTATGACTTGCTGCAGCGAGACTTCCTCTATCTGACATACCAGATTTTACAATAATCACTGGTTTCTTCTTGGAAAGTATTTTCGCTTGTTCATAAAACTCCCTTCACTGTTCGATACTTTCTAAATACAGGGCAATAACATCTGTCATATCATCATCTGCGAGTTCTTGAATCAAATCATTTTCATTGAGATCTGCTTTATTCCCCATGGAAATGATTTTACTAAAACCAACTCCATATTCATAAGCCCAGTCACTCATCGCAACAGCCATAGCTCCTGATTGAGAGACTAATGCTATATTTCCTGATAGAATTTCTTTTCCTCAAAATGATAGATTCAGGTTTTTTGAAGTATCAATATACCCGAGACAGTTTGGTCCAAGCAGTGCAATATCATATTGTTCTGCTATATCGATGAGCTCTTGTTCTGATTGTATATCTCCCACCTCTTTAAAACCAGCAGATATCACAATCGCTCGCTTGATTCATTTCTCTCCACACTCTCGCAGGGATGCTGCCACAAATTTGGCAGGAATCGCAAATACCGCGATATCTGGAGTTTGTGGAAGATCTGAAATAGTTCCATATACTGGTATTTGTTTTTCTTCCCCTTTAATAAAGGGGGTTGGGGGGATTTGTTCCTCCCCCTTAAGAGAGGGGTTTGAATACTTCGGATTCACTCCATACACCTCTCCTTCAAAATGACTCATAT
>CAZFWS010000093.1:0-2727 GCA_964522625.1 uncultured Candidatus Peribacteria bacterium
GCCCATATCTTAAAATGCATAATTTTCCTCGAATCTGAAAAGCCCCTGATATGAAACCCCTGTATAACAAACTCGATGCGCTCGATGTAGAAGATAGAGGAATATTTTAGTATAAAATACATATTTTGATATTTTACGATATATATAGTATACTTATTATAATATAAATTACATAAAAGAATATGGATAAGCCTGGAACATTTAGTGAAACAGCTCAAGACTATAGCACAGAAATTATATCCCCAAAAGACCATCCAAAAGAATGGGCTCAATTTTTTGATTTAATTAAAAACACACAATCACTAGAAACACAGTGGTTGGTTCAAATATGGTATATTAAATATATAAGCAAACAAGAAGGAAATGATGTACATATCCTCAAAAATGATACAAAAAATGTAATAGGATGATATATCCTCTCTAAAAATGCTCCATTTGTTATGAATAGGAAAGAAAATAAAAATACTTCTCGAGGAAATGATTTTATGCAGTTAAAAACAGATGGATATAAACATCTTTCTTATGAGTTGATAGAGAGGCAAGATGAAAATCCTGAATTACTCATACCTCTCTTAGAAAACATATCTCAAAAAGTATACATGATTGTTACCGATAAAAACCTAGAAAGTAAGTTATTAGATGGAGATTGGGAAGAAGTTTTAGGTGCAGATGGAAAACCCATCTATGGCACCAAAAGACCTCATTTAAAATATATTAAATATAATCCTGATAACCAAGAAAATAATGCCTAACAGCATTATTTTTTGTTATTTTAAGGTTTGAGAGTACCATAGCTCACATGAATAAAAAACTCGCACGAAACCTGTTGTATGGTTTTATCATACTCAATATTGTAGCCCTGTGGTACTTTAGCTATACAGATCACCCAAATTTTAGCATAGAAAGTATCCAGGATTTTTTGGCTGGTCAAAATCTGTATGTGGGGCTGTTTATCTATACGATTATTATGATGTTGCGAGGACTGACCTTGTTTCCAGGGACTCCTTTGTTGATACTTTGAGCTGTGTTATTTCCAACGATTCATGCTATCATAGCAATCGCAATAGCTGTGCAGTTTTATATAATCATCATTCATAAATACTCTGAAATACTCGACTTTAAAATCCCTCAGAAAATACTTGATTACGAAAAGAAAATAGAAAAATACGGCATCCCATACATCATGCTCATATGTCTTGTTCCAGGTATGTCTATGAATGTACTCGCTTATTTTCTCTCAGCACTTAAAGTACCCCTCAAAACCCAAATGATAGGAGTAGGACTTGGAAGTCTCGTGTCTATATTTGTCTATCTTCACATATTTGAAGCTGTATTTACATTCTCAACCTAGTATTTAAGGTTGCCTTCATTTCTATTCTTACTATCATAGCTATTATATATATTCTAACATATAGAGACTATGTGATACATTATTGGAGGAATTATTCTGGGTCTTTTGCTGTGAATCGCTGTCTATGATAGATTTTTTCAAACTAAAAATCTCGTCTATGCAAACTTTCCTCTTATCGGGAGAATGCGATATGTCATGCATGAACTCAGACCATTTGTGAGACAATATTTTCTCGATGATAATGATTTTGTAAACAGAGTGGCTATCGACTGGATTCTCAATGCTGCTGGATGAAAATCTGGTTATTTTTCTTTTGATACATTTGATTCTGCAGACGAACTTCATAGTGGTAAATATGCTATGATTCACTCATCTACTCCACTCAACCAAGATGAAACAGAGCCAGAGTTCCCACTTGTCGGAGCCAAGAGAAAGCTCCCATTCCAACTACAGTCATATATTTACCGATCTGCCATGAGTCTTGGGGCTCTTGGGTTTGAAGCAACAGCTGCAATGGCTGCAGGATGTGCTGATGTAAAAGCCCCGTTTAATACGGGTGAAGGAGGGTTTTCCGTGCATCATATACCAAGAGTAGCATTTAAAAAATCACGAAAATTCTTCAAATATATTGAAATGTCTTCGTTCGAAATATCTGTGTATAAAATACTTCCAGGCATCAGACTCAAAAACAGATATCTCGATATATTAAAAAATTCAAAAATAGCTGATAATAAATCTGATCTCTATCTCTTTTGTAAGAAAAAACATGTGTTTTATACCATTGATTGGTTAGCAGATATAAAGCATTTTCCAAAACCATGAGAACTCAGTGATGAATTTGGACAGGTGATATTTCAGATTGGTTCTGGACTCTATGGTCTTAAAAAACATACCACTGATGGAAGTATAGAATTTAACTGGGATAGGTTCCAGAAAATTATGTCATTTTGTCGAGCTATTGAAATAAAACTCGCACAATGAGCGAAACAAAGTGGATGAATACTTAAGGCGATGAAAAATACTCCCAGCATTGCTGAAATCAGATGAGTAGAACCAGGGCATGACCTGATATCTCCAAATAGATTTCCATTTTATGAATCTGGAAAAGAAAAAGAATTCTTTGAATTTATGAATAATCTCTCTGAAAAATCAGGAGGAAAACCAGTGGGATGTAAGATCGTTATTTCAGATGTTTCCAACATAGAATCCCTGGCAAAACAAGTAGCAAAAACTCCTGAGATAGCTCCTGATTTTATCACTATTGATGGATGAGATGGTGGTTCAGGAGCAGCTCCGGTCTATCTCTCGACTCTTTTTGGAAAACGTATTTATGCAGCACTTCAAACAGTAGATAGAGTTCTGAAAGAGAATAAAGT
>CAZFWS010000094.1:0-2672 GCA_964522625.1 uncultured Candidatus Peribacteria bacterium
TTAGAATAAGCCAATATTTTATATAATATAGCACACAATTTAGAGTATTAGCCCAAAAAAAGAGACATCCTCAGGATGTCTCTTTTTTTGACTTTATAAATTATACTTTAATCGATCTAGTGGAATCTCTTTCCCTTCGATAATTACTTTTGGATTGACCATTTCTTCATCATTTCATTCAAAGAAAAAGCTATTATCACGGTTCTCGTCTGTCAGTACTTTTTCGAGCTTTTTTTCGAGTTGTTTTGCGATTCACATTTTTTCGAGAACATCATAGACTCTGAGTACTGCTTCTCGATTTTCAAAGTCCGTCATTCGGATAATCTGATTGATTCGTTCCCCTGAAGCACTAAATGCCAGGTCTCAGAGATAAGTTATTTTCACTCGTTTTGGATCAACATGATCTTTGAGATCATACATTTTGACTTCTGTTTCTTCTTCCTGAACTTCAGCTACTGGTTCTGTTGCATAGCTATCTATCAGCATATCAATCAATTCTGTGATTCACTCACCGGTGGCAGCAGAGATAACACAGAGTGTTTTATCTGGATATTTATTTTTAAATTCTGTGATGATATGTTCTTTCATCTCATCATCCAGTAAATCTGCTTTTGAAAACACGATGATTTCTTCTTTTTTTCACAGATCTTCAGAAAAATGTTCCAGCTCCGTTCGAATATCCGTATAGTCACTAAATACTTGATCCAGTCGATACATATCGAGGAGATGTAATAATACTCCGGTTCGTTCGATATGTTTTAAGAATTCTATTCCAAGTCCTTTTCATTCTGATGCTCCTGGAATCAGTCCTGGGACATCTTCAAGAACGAGTGATTTTCCTTTATGATCGAGAACTCATAGGTTCGGAGTGAGTGTCGTAAATGGATAGTCTCCGATTTTTGGAGAGACATTGGTAATGTTTCCAATCAAGGTTGATTTCCCAGCAGATGGGATCCCAATAATTCAGATATCTGCTACCAGTTTCAGTTCTAATTTTAGATTTCGAGTTTCTGTGACATCACCGAGCTCCGCAAAACCTGGTGCTTGTCGAGTCGAAGAACAAAAATGGGCATTTCAGAACCCTCCTCGTCCTCATTTTGCAACCAGGAGTTTTGTATAATCGGTATCTAAGTCTCCGATGACCTCATCGGTATCAGTGTCAATAACGATGGTTCCTGTTGGCACTTTTAAAATCAGATCTTCTGAGTTGGCTCCATGACAAGTATTAGTTCCTCATTTTTCACCATTTTCAGCTCGAAGCAATTTTTTGTGTCGGTATTCTGAAAGCGTGTTAAAGTTGGGATCTGTTTGTATATAGACATCCCCTCATTTTCATCCATCTCATCCCCATGGTCCTCATTTTGGGATATATTTTTCTCGTCTCCAGCTGATCAGTCCATCTCATCCTTTTCCTGATACAACCGTGATTTTTACTTCATCTATAAACATAATGATTCATATTAACCCATCGCTACTCCGATACTCTGCGTAGCACTTCCCTTAAAAAAGGGAAGAAAATTATGGAAGATAAAAAATAAACTTAGAGTTAATGTATGTCAATCTCTAAGTTTTTGTATTAAATATTTTGGTGTCAGTAGCGGGAATTGAACCTGCGACCTCAGGGATATGAATCCTGCGCTCTAACCAACTGAGCTATACTGACAAAATGTATTTCGCTGAAAGTTTATATTGATTTGACTATAAAAGTCAAATTTTTTACTGTTTTTTGTTGACTTTCAAGCATTTACAAATACAATTCCGTCACCTTGAAATATAGGCCTTTATATACCTTTCAAATGATCATCATTCATTTGAATATAACCCGTAGGAAAATATGGCAAACTATGAACTTATGTTGCTTCTGGATCCAAGTATCTCAGAAGACGATCGAACGGCTTCTCTTAATGAGTTAAAAAAACTCTTTAAAGAAAACAAAGTAAAAATCGAAAAAGAAGATGTATGGGGAGACAAAAAACTCGCATACAAAATCAACAAATCTGATCGAGCATTTTACGTACTTCTCGACCTAGAAATGGACGGAAAATTAATTAAAAATATCAGTAAAGAAATGAATCTGTACACCAACATTTGGAGATATATGTTCGTTGCAAAAGAAGATTAATTTTTAAAACCTATCACCAGAATATGAGAACCGTCAATAAAGTTATCCTCATTGGAAATATTACCAAAGATCCTCTGATTAAAACAACTGAATCAGGAAAGAAAATAGCTCTCTACACGATCGCAACAAACAGATATTATAAAACAGCTGAAGGAGAATCAAAATCTGAAAGCGAATTTCATCACTGTGTTGCATGGTGAGCACTGGCTGAACAAGTAGAACGATTTGTCGTAAAATGAAAACTCGTCTACCTCGAAGGAAGAATGAAAACACGAATCATCGAAAAAGAAGACGGTGAACGATCATACAAAACAGAAATCGTTACTGGAAATCTGATATTCCTCAACAAACGAGGTGACTTTGATGAAGCTGGTATCAGCGAATCAGCAGATATGCTCGATATAGATGGAGACTCATTCTAAATAATAACCCATCCCCCTGACGGGGACTTCCCTTAAAAAGGGAAGAAATAATAGAAAAAATATAATAATAACTCACTATACTACTATGACTAAAACAACCTGTCCTCTCGATGGACAAAACATTGATT
>CAZFWS010000095.1:0-2672 GCA_964522625.1 uncultured Candidatus Peribacteria bacterium
AAGCTACGGTAATAAGTTGAATATTAAAAAATGGTTGATCTGAATAATCTTGAGCTGTAATCGATACTTTTCCGACTAAAAATTCATGTTCATCTTGAATTACACTATTCTCCAGCATCTCAAACCCTGACCCTTCAAAAACATTTGTTTTATAATTTCGTTGCCCTAAACTCTGAAGATTATGTTTTCAGAGTGGATTCACTTTCAGATAACCACAACTCACAAAATCTCCGTTTAATAAATGGTGTGTATAGACGATATTTTGTCGAAAATCTAGATATGTATCTCCATTATCATACCTACTCCCCCGAGACCTTAATGGAAATTGAAATGCTGCATCGTTTCAAAATCCGGTAAATTGAGATAAAATATAGTCTCCTCGAGCACGAATTGTTCCAATATTATTTCGTTTTGCAGCAAAAAAATTTCCTAATCCTTTATAATATTTCTGTCGTGGATTTATTACCGTGTCATTACGAAAATTATCATAGGTTGATAGATTAACTCGCTGCCCAGTTCTCTCATTTTTTTCAACGTCTCATAAGTTAACACCGTATTGTTCGTTAACATGTTGGGTCAATAGATGAAAACAAACTTCTTCTTCTGTTTCCAAAACTGGAGTTGAAATAACAGTATCACCTGAAGCAGCAAATGCTGATGTGCAGAGTAATAAAATAATCAGTGGAATAAAAATATATTTTTTCATGGTTATATCAAAAAGAAGTAATTTTTTAGTGACTATCTCGTGTAATAATAGTGACAGCTACTGGAACTGGTAGAGCACCTGGGGTCACAGATACACTTGCAGTTGGGTTCGTAGCATTATACCAAGTAGATGATTTTTGACTATCAAAAGTAATATCTGCAAAGAGTTCAGGAATGCCAAAAAAGCTAAAATTTTTATTCTCTGAAGTGGCACTCATAAATATCCCAAAAGCAAAATAGATGAGAATCAACCCTAGTCCAATCAATGATTTTTGTCCTATGTTTTCCATTATATTATATATAAGAGATAAAAATAACCTACCAGCAGAACCGTTGATTACAGATATTATTAAATCATATATCTGGTCTGCCATAGATATATACCAGTACACATACTAATCATAGTAAAATTATGAGCCATAAAATCAAGTATTTTGCAAGAGTTGTCCTTGACTTTGTCGCTTCCAGTCTCCATATATACGGAAGTAACAGTGTATTCATAAACAATGATCCGAGTAACGCATAACTCTCATTCATAACAAATTGTAGTATATAAAAATTTACAGCCAAGGTTAAGCCATACCCAAATCGTACCAACGGTATTCTTGGAACCGTTTTTGGGTCCGTCATCATAAAAAAGGTAAATATAAAAAATGAAATACTAAAAAATGTAATAGCTGTGGTGATATTTTCCCCTTGCGAAAGAGTAAAAAATAGCAGTACATGTGTCAGTAAAAATGGAAAAATATAGTCATATATATAGCTCATGCGAAAGCTCTGATATACTCTTAAACATATATATCCTCATAAAAATAGTATCATAATAAGAAGTATCAAATACGAATGATCGAACTCTCCTGTGTAGTTTCCCCACTGCAGTGTATTGACCCAACTGAGTCCTGGAAAGAGCATCAGTGTTGCAAAGACAGCCATGTTTGAAGGATTGAAAAAATGTTTTTTGTTAACGGTAAAAAAATGCTTCCCAAATATCGCGAGTGCCCCAGCAAATATATAGATAATGGCTTCATCACTTCTGAGAAAAAAACTGATTCCAAATCATGCGTTCACTCATGAGTATGGAAACTTCCATGCTCATGAAGTATATTTACTCAATAGAATATCCAATCAGATCACTGTTCCAAAAGTCAAAGCTATTTCTAATAGTGATATATTGAGATCATAAAAAATTACTCCAATACTCAAAATAATTGAGAGAGTCATCGTTTGATGGATTTGGATATTTTCAAAAATACGCAAATGAAGAATATATATAAAATATAATAAGTATCAGTATAACTATAACAGTGAAAATAAAAAATTTTGTATTTCACCCTCATTCCATATAATGCTACTACTTTATATATAATACACTTGCTTATGTGAAACGATTTTAAAAACTTTTTATTAAAGGGAAATGTTATCGATATGGCTGTTGGGTTTATCTTTGGTGCTGCCTTTGGTGTGGTAGTTAAATCTCTGGTAGCGAACATTATTATGCCTCCAGTAGGACAAATGATGGCTGATGTAGACTTTACTAATCTTTTCTATGCACTTGATGGAAATACTTATGCTACACTTGCTGAACTCGAAGAAGCTGGTGCTCCAGCAATCAAATACGGTACATTTATCAATGATGTTATCGGTTTCATTATTCTTGGTTTTGTTATCTTTATGCTCGTACGAACAGTAACAAAGATGCAAAAGAAAGAAGAAGCAAAACCAGCTGCTCCAGCTGCTGATGTAGTACTTCTCACTGAAATCAGAGATGCACTTGTAAAAAAACCAGCTGCTAAAAAAGCTCCTGCAAAGAAAAAATAATTTTTTCTATTTTTCACATAAAAACTCGCAAATATTTTTGCGAGTTTTTATTTTTTGTATACAATATGATCCACTCACGCAGCCATAGCTCAGTTGGAAGAGCGCGACCCTGCGAAGGTCGAGGCCACAGGTTCGAACCCTGTTGGTTG
>CAZFWS010000096.1:0-2660 GCA_964522625.1 uncultured Candidatus Peribacteria bacterium
TCGTCCTGAGTATGAAGCTATAGCAGTTAATGCATATATTAGAGAAGGATACGAAGATTAATATTCATGATGTTAATACAAAAAAGTGTACTTATTGAGTACACTTTTTTGTATTAATCTATCATTTTTTGTATATATGTGAGTCCTTTTTTAATAGTTATATACATATTGGACTCATTTTTTCATAATGATGTAGTCTGGATCATCGACATTTTCCATGTTTTCGATGAGGGAAGTGTCTGATTCGATATTTGAAAGGCTTTCGAGGTCTGAAAGCTGTACTTTGAGGAGTTCTTTTTGAATAGAGAGTTCTCGTTTGGTTTGTTCGAGTTCTCGTATATCATATCATTTAGTAGCATTTACATTGAGGATCCATACGTAGTAGAGGAGAAGAATACTCATCAGAGAGAGTAAAATAATATAGGTTGAATTGACACCCATTTCGAGACTTTCTTTACTCTGTTTTCTTTTTGAAAAAAAAGAATTTCTCAGACTATTGCTTATAATTTTTGAATCCACGTGGTATAGGGGGAATTATGAAATAGATAGGGTTATATTTTTTTTGCTACTCGTGCTTTTGCACTTCTACTTCTCGGATTTTCAATAATTTCTTGTTCGCTGGGTATAATAGGTTTTTTCGTCAATATTTTGAGTGTTCTGGTATGATGACAAGAACATATCAAATCTTGGCAAATACAGTCTTTACTTTCAGTTTTAAAGTATTGTTTCACCACTCTATCTTCGAGTGAATGGAAGCTAATGACCGATATACTTCCACCTGAGCTTAGGAGTGAAACAGCTTGTTGTAAAGAATTCTGTATAGCTGATAGCTCATTATTGACCTCTATTCGGAGTGCCTGGAATATCCGTGCTTTGACTTTTGGGGGTCAGGGAATGATTTCAGCCAGTGATCCAGTTGTTTTAAATTTTTGTTTTTTTCTGTTTTCTACAATTAATGCAGATATTTTATTGGCTCCAGGTTCTTCTCCATACTCTAAAAAAATTTTTCGAAGCTCTGCTTGAGTATAGCCATTGACGACTTCTGCTGCAGTTTTTCATATATTTTTATTGAGTCGCATGTCCAGAGGACCATCTAACATAAAACTAAATCCTCGTTCTGCTTCGTCCAGATGCAGAGATGAGAGTCAGAGATCATAATATATGGCTGTTATAGCTGGTATATTATGTTCTATCAGTTTTTGTTGGAGTTCAGAGAAATTTGCATGAATCAGAATGACAGTCACATCATGTATATTTTGTTCTTCCAGTCTTTGCTGTGCGAGTGAGAGATTTTTCTCATCTGCATCAAATCCTATGAGGATGTCACCAGGGTTCATCTTTTGGATGACACTGCTGGCATGTCCAGCCATTCCTAGTGTTGCGTCTACGACAATATTTTGTTCAGTAGTGTCTATAGAGACTGAATTAACGATCTCATTCAGCAGTACCGAAACATGTTTTTTTGCAATAGCTTCGCTCTTCATGGGTGATCTGGAGTTGTTAACAAAATGTTAATTTCTAATAAAAAATCCTTATTTGTAGCAAAACTACATACTATTTGTACTTTTTTTGTATATAATGTCAAAGAATGTGTCTAGAATGAACTAGACAAATAAGAGTATTTTTATGGTTTTGGATAAGCCAATAAAATATATTTTTTAACAATTTGTTCACAAAGCAAAAGTATATATTATGAGTATATATAATATAAAACTATATTATAACACATCGTTTTTTTGAAATAATAAAAAAGTCCTCAGACCTATTCTTGTAGGGGGAACAAGAATAGGTCTGAGGATGCTAATAACAAAAGATACGTTATTTTTTAAAGCTCCCTCTGCGACGATTAGCTATAAATTTTGCTTTTTGTCCAGGTGTCTTTTTACCCTTCATTAAAATCTCACTTTTTTTACAGATTAACAGAAGTCTTAAATATACTTTTTTATGCTACTAATACAACACTTTTTCTTGCTTTTTTTTAAACATGAGTAAAATACTTATGTTTAAAACATTATACACATTATGATACACATACAAAATCTAGAAGTATCCGCAGGAGAGAAGCAAATTCTCAATGGAGTAAGCATGTCATTTGAACTGGGAAAAAACTACTGTCTACTCTGAAAAAATGGAAGTGGGAAGTCTACGCTGTCATCATTTTTGATGTGACATCCAAATTACCAATATATATCGGGTGAAGTGACACTGGATGGTACAGATCTCAATACTCTTTCTCCAGAAGAGAGAAGTGCGGAGGGAATCTTTTTATCATTTCAGCATGTTCCTGAGATCCCAGGTATTTCACTCAGTGAATACTTAAGAACCATTTATAATATTGCTTTGAAACAAAAGGACACTACGGCTGCAGATATATCTCCATTTATCTTTAAACGATTTATTAAAAAGCATCTCACAGAACTCCATATAGATGAATCATTTCTCGATCGGGATCTGAATGTTGGGTTCTCTGGATGAGAAAAACGAAAAATAGAGATCCTTCAGATGAAGCTGATCGGACCACGATATATTATCCTAGACGAGATCGACAGTGGTCTCGATCTCGATGCATTTCGAGCGGTTGCTGAACTGCTTCAATCTATGAGTTCTCCAGAAAATAGCTTTATCATTATCACACACTACTTTAAGATCCTCGAGTATAT
>CAZFWS010000097.1:0-2632 GCA_964522625.1 uncultured Candidatus Peribacteria bacterium
AAGAAAGGAAAAATGTAAAAATGTATGTATGTGAAAAAATTTATTCCTCCTTATACGGCACTTATCGACCTGACACAATCAGAGGAAGATATATTGGCCGGGATGAAACCAAAAGGGAGATATAATATCAAACTCGCTCAAAAAAAATGAGTTACCTGTAAAAAGGTGGGAAAAACCCCTGAAAATATTCAGTCATTTTATGGACTCATGCAACAGACCACCAGTCGAGATGCTTTTGCGGGAAATACGATGGATTATTATACGCAATTCCTGAATATTCTTTCTGATTCAGAACTTTTTCTAGCATATTTGGATGAAGAAGTCATTGCAGGAGGAATATGTACTTTTGATACGCAAGTGTCTCTGTACTACTATGGGGCTTCTGGAAATACACATAGAAACTTGATGGCCCCGTATCTCCTCCAGTGGACCGCTATTTGCGAAGCAAAACAACGATGATCTCAGTATTATGATTTTCTCTGAGTAGCTGGACCAGAGGAAGAAAACAGTCCTCTGGCTGGAGTTACCAGTTTTAAAAAGAAATTTACATCAGATATCAGACAGGTAAGTCAGAGTGTTGTCTGGATCAGAAATAAACCACTCTATATCATTATCCAATTCTTACGTAAACTGGCAAGATAGATTATTTTGCTTTTTACTCTCATCATTTATACTACTCTTATTCTTATTTATCTAATATAAAAAAATATGAAACAAATCGCTCTTACATTGATGTGCGCTCTTATCGCACTTGGAAGTGTTTCTGCAGAAGGAGATACCTATAGTGAACCAGAATTTGGGCCAGTTGAATTTTATGATTTTGATCTCGAAGTAGAACAAGAATGAAAAGAAGTATTTTTAGAGTGGGATGCATATGAAGAAGATGATTTTAAATGGTATAAAATCCTGCGATCAGAAGACAATGATAATCCAGTATATCCAGATGATCATGTATGACATGTTTTTACAGACGTTGAGAGTGATGAAGCATGGGAAAAAGCAAAACCAGGTTTCTTCTATTATCGAGTGTGTGTTGTGACTCAAAAAAATGCTCGATTCTGTGGTGATGTCGTTGAATTGGAAGTAGATAAAGAAGACATATACAGTGATGAGGAAGAAGATGAGGATGATATGCAGGAAAAAAAAGCACATAAACAGCATAAAAAAGAAAAATATCAGGATAGAAGCGATATGGCAAAAGAAAAAATAAAGAAAAAATATTCAGAAGCCAAAGAACAAAAGCATAAAAAAATTGCTTCAAAAATAAAAAATAGACTCAAAAATTTTGTGACTGGATTTGAAAAAAAACTCAATGCATCAAGTTTATCTGATGCAGATAAGTCAGAAAAAATTGAAAAAATTATTGAAAAATTAGAAGATATTCTCGAAAAGAAACCAAAATTAGCAGAGATTATAGACTATCTCATTGATTCTCTCCGAGAACTTCAGGCTGAATATAGTGATGATTTAGATGAAATAGAAGCACTTTTTGAACTATAAAAGAGTACTTAAAAAAACAGAGAAATTACTTCTCTGTTTTTTTATTTCACGACTAAATTCACAATTTTTCCTGGGACATAGATTTCTTTTACGAGCATTTTTCCTTCGAGAAATCGGATGACATTTTCGTTGGTTCGTGCTTTTTTGAGTACAGAGTTCTTGTCCTCATCTACTCAAATTTCTATTTCTCCTCTGAGTTTTCCAAGAACCTGTACTCAGATGGTGATACTATCATCTAAAGTCATAGTAGGATCAAATTCTGGCCATGGGGCATGGAAAATACTTTGGTTCTCGAGACCGGTCTCATTTGAGACCGGTCTCATTTTATGCATTCGTTCCCATAGTTCTTCCGCAAGGTGTGGGGCAAATGGATGGAGGATTCGTGCAAATACTCATCTCCATTCTTTTTGGAGTTCAGTATCTTTAGGAAGTCCATTGTTTACGAGTATCATGAGTGCTGCAATAGAAGTATTAAATTTATAGTTTTCGATATCTTCTTCTATTTTTTTGATGGTTTTATGGAGGAGTTTCATAGTGAATTCATCTGATTCGCTGGTGAGTTTTGCTTCTGAAGTAAAGAGTCGTTCAGATTTTTCTAAGAATCGTTTTACTCCTATAATTCCTCGACTATCCCATGGGGCAGCGTCTTTAAAGTCTGCCATGTACATTTCATACAGTCTCAGGCTATCTGCTCAGTATTCTGCAATAATGTCATCTGGATTCACTACATTTTTGAGTGATTTAGACATTTTTGATATGATTCGGTTCACTTCTTCACCGGTTGCTATTTCATAGTATTTTCCGTCTTTTTCTTCGACCAGGTCGTTGGCTAATAATCATCCATTTTGTCGCTCATACGCATGTGCCAGAATCAGTCCTTGGTTTCGAAGTCTGTAGAATGGTTCGTCTGATGATACCACTCAGATATCATAGAGGAATTTATGCCAGAATCGCGCATACAGCAGGTGGAGTACCGCATGTTCTGCTCCTCCGACATAGCTATCAACCTGTCCCCAGTATTTTTCGATTTCTGGATCAACGAGTTTTTCGCTGTTATTTGGGTCCATGTATCGGAGATAGTACCAACATGATCCACCCCATTGTGGCATGGTATTGGTTTCTCGTTTGGCTG
>CAZFWS010000098.1:0-2609 GCA_964522625.1 uncultured Candidatus Peribacteria bacterium
CAGGTATCAATGTCCATCCTGGGGATTTTAAAACCACTGAATCTTCTGTAATAAACCAGGTTCAAGACTATTTAGGATGAAAGCTGGATTCACTCACTTTTAAACCATCCCTGGTCCATAGAATTGACCGAGATACCTCCTGAATTTTGATGATTGCAAAGAAAAAACAGATCTTGACGAGGCTCGTAGCTGATTTTAAAACACCAGGAGACCTCACTCCCAGCCCCTCTCCTGCAAGGAGAGGGGAGCAGAGGAGTAAGAAAATACAAAAAATCTATTATACTATACTCCTGTGAAAGCTCTCACGATCATCATGAACGATTACTAAAAAACTTCTGAGAATCGAGTGAGCCAAAAATCAGAACAAAGTTCAGGTTTCTGACAAATGACTAACAGCCGTTACGCATTATAAAAAACTTCAGGAACATACTCTCAAAACAAAAGAATGACTAGTATATCTCACAGAGGTTGAGGTACAAATCGAAACAGGTCGTATGCACCAAATTCGTGTACATATGGCTGCACTTGGAACACCAATTATCGGGGATAGTAAATATGGAGACCAAAAAATGAATGCATTTTTTAAAAACAATTACTGACTCACCAGACAAGCACTCCATGCCTGGAAAATAGATTTTTTTCACTATGGTCGAGATAAAAAAATGCAGTTAGAAGCAAGAGTGAAGGATGATTTGAGAGAGTTTTTGAAAAGAATTAAGAAATAAACCTTAAAAATATAATATTATGAAATTTATAACTATATATGTGACTCATAAAAATCTATGAGAAGCAAAAAAAATATCAAATCTTCTTTTGGAGAAAAAGATGATAGCCTGTGTGAATTATTTTCCTGTAACAGTGTCATATCATTGGAAAGATGATATTGCAGATGATGATGAGTGTGTTTCTCTGTTAAAAACAAGAATTGAGAATTGGGAATGTGTGCAAAAAGAAATTTTATCACTCCACCCATATGAAGTACCATGTATTATGAAAAATGAAGTAGAAGCAAATGATGAATATGTTGCTTGGATTTTAAAAGAAACTCATTTACAATAAATATTACATAAAAAAGGAAAAATAATATGTATGACCTCAATATACATAAACGAAAATCAATTCGTTTGAACAACTATGATTATACGAGTGAATGATGCTATTTTATTACCATTTGTGTACAATGAAAAATGAACATATTTGGTGATATAGAAAATAATCAAAGTATCCTCAATGATGCAGGTAGAATGGTATATCAGCAATGGTTATGATTAGAGCAGAGATTTCCACATATACAGCTTCATGATATTATTATCATGCCAAACCATATTCATGGTATCATAGAAATCGTAGGGGCACCCCTTGTGGGTATCCAGCATCATAACATCTCAGAATTTTCACCCGTAGGGGTACCCCTTGTGGGTACCCAAAATAATGATACTTCAAAAAATCATGATATTTTAAATCCTTCAAACATAGGGAATCAAAACACAACACAGGGCAAGCACAAGGCATTGCCCCTACGTGAATCGATTGGAGATATTGTTGGAGCATTTAAGTCTCTTACTACCCATGAGTATATAGAGATGGTTCGTGAGTGAAATGCTTTAGCATTTGAAAATAAACTCTGGCAAAGAAATTATTATGAACATATCATACGTGATGAGAATTGATTTAATACTATAGTAGAGTATATTAGAGATAATCCCAAAAAATGGGAAGAAGATGAACGCTATAATAATTAAACCTTTGACAATAACCATGCAAAAATTTGTACTCTCTACGATCATGTGACTCGAAAAAATAGCAAAACGAGAAATAGAAAACTGTGGAGGGAAAATAGAAGAAGTGACGGACCGACTGATAACATTTTCAGGAACTATGGAAACCATGGCACGCGTGAATCTGTGGTCACGAGTGGGGAATAAGGTCTATATGTTGATGGAACAAACTGAAACAGTAGAGGACTTTGATACTCTTTATGATACACTGACAGCCATAGACTGGAGACAGATCTACCAAACCGGATTCCAAATAAGCATCAAATCAAGCTCACAACGAAGCCAACTCGATTCAGCTCCAGCGATTCAAAAAATAGCAAAAAAAGCTATCATTGATAGCCTCACCAATAAATCAGGAGAGTTCCTGCACGAAGATGTTGAAAAACCAAAAATGGATATCTTGATTTTACTTGTCAACAATACCCTTCGAGTAATGCTCGATACTTCTGGATCAGCTCTACATATGCGATGATACCGAACCGAGGCAGGGGAAGCACCGATTAAAGAAAACCTCGCAGCAGCACTGGTATTGCTCTCGAGTTGGAAGTTTAAAACCAACCTCTATGATCCATTCTGCGGCTCAGGAACCATCGGTATAGAAGCCGCGATGATAGCCCGAAATATAGCCCCAGGTTTAAAGAGGTGATTTGCTTGTGTAGATTTATGATTGATATCATGAGATACTATGAATACTCTCCGAGATGAGGCAAAGGCAAAACAATACAGTGGGGACTATAGTATTATCATGTCAGATAGTGATACCGATATGCTAGTGTTAGCAAAGGACAATGCGCATCGAGCTGGAGTAGCAGATACGATTACATTTAAACA
>CAZFWS010000099.1:0-2602 GCA_964522625.1 uncultured Candidatus Peribacteria bacterium
TGATCATCGTCCTGGTCCAACAGGAATATCGTTCGAACGAGCCCAGTTAATATAGTCTGCTACTATCAGAAAATAGGCATCAAAACCCATCTCATGTACTACGACCAATTCATATTCGAGTCGTTCTATCTGGTCCTGAAGTTCTTGTGGAAGGGTTTGTAACAGTTCTTTTTTTTCATCACTATAATAGGTTAATGATTGTACTTTGAGTTCGTCTGGTGATGTTTCAGTGAGTGGCTTTACCAGACCAGGGGCAATGATTTTTTGTACCAGAGTAAATACAGTGGCTTCATCAAGTCCTGCATCATATCTCCAATTGAGTCCGATAAACGATAAATATCTCAAGTACCATTCATCGGATGATAATTGCTGTAGTCCGGATATATTTTCCTGTACTTTCTGTGCTCGATCATATATTTCCTGATGTTCTTCTGGAAGCTCAAAGGTTGGAATCAGGACTCATCCAGTTTCGATTTGGATGTCTACCATATCAGCAATTTTAACGGTATTTTCCAGTGCTTCTGGAATAAAACCAAACTGGACCTGCATATCCTCTTCGCTCAGAAAATGATATGATCCATTGATCTTTGTTGGTCGATCTGGATTGTCTATTTCGTGTCCCGTTCCAAGTGCCTGGATCACGTCTTGTGTTTTTTTATCTTCAGGATCAATATAGTAGGTATTTTGAGCAGCCACAACTGGGATCCCATGATTTTTATTGAGTTCTATCAGTTTGTCTGTGACCAGTTTTTGTTTTGGAATATCCTCATGATAGATCAATTCCAGAAAGTAATTTTCTACTCAAAAAATATTCTGGTATTCAGTTATTTTTGCCAGTATTTCTTCATTTGTTTTTCCAGACAGAATATAATACGGAATCTCTCCTGAAATAGGCCCACTCAGACAGACCACTTCTCCATTCATATCGGTAATATCTGCCAGAGTAATTCGAGGAATTTTTACTTCAGTATCCAAACTGGCTTTTGAAACCAGAGCAATCAATTTTTGGTACCCGGATAGATTTTTAGCTAGCAGAACGAGTTTATGATTCAATTGAGGATCTAGTGATGATTGTACATATATTTCTACTCCCAATATCGGAGTGATTCCCGCATCGCGGCAGGCTGTATAAAGTTCGTGTCCACCATGTAGATTCGCAGTATCGGTAATAGCCACCGCACTCATCCCATATTCCTTCGCTTTTGCGACATAGTCTTTTGGTTTTGGGAGTCATTCCAAAATCGAGTAGTGTGTGTGGTTGTGTAGGTGGATAAACATGTGTGGGGGATCTGATATGCGTAAAATAGTGCTTTGTTTTACTATACTTATTTTTATTATCTATTCCAGTTTTTTGATTTGTAAAAAAATGTATAATATGAAAAAAATCTAAAAGAAAAAAATGGTAACTTATTATCATTTTTTTCTTTTAGATTCTGAAGAAATAGTATATATTTATGATGATTTTTATTTCAATAGAGATGGTCAATATTTATTATCTTGTTCTTGTCATCTAGCAAAACTTAAATAAAGAAACACAAATGTATTTAATCCCGGAATTGCCATCAAAATTCCATACCAAGAACTATCTCAAAGATCATTATATCTTCTCGCTCAAACTAAATAAAGAACTGCACGACTTAATATAATGAATAACACACTTCAAATTGTTTCAAGATTAGGATTATAACTAATAAGTCATATTGTTGGAAGTGCAGATATGATATACCAGAGTCATGTACTTCACATAAATTGAGAACGATTATATCTTCCTTTAAATAAAGTATGTTTAAAGTCTTTATTTTCAATTTCATCTCCTTGTTCCAAAGTATTTATATCCATTTGAATGTGTATAAAAAAATAATATCAATATATTACACTTATTTTTTTACAAATCAAGATAAATATAATATACTATAAAAAAAGGTAGTTTATTTAATATAAATTACGAGCAATGGGGCAAGCAGTAGAAACAAACGAAATCTGTGAACAAATTAATATACAACTCGATGCTTTAGAAAAAAAAGCATGTGATGAATTAGTTGATGGAAGTTATGAAAGGGATGAGGACTGAAATTATTATGCAGTGATAGATGGACTTAAATTCGATTTTCCTATTCAACAACCAGAAAAACTTGTTCAAGCAATAAAACTCATATACGATACTATAAATGAATATATTAAACTAGGATACACCGATGAAAAATTATATGTAACGTGAGATGAATTGATGAAAAATCGTGACATAATAGATATTAGAGTAGATAATTTACCATGAACAACATTTTGGGATCGATGAATGGTAGAACATAAAAAGATGGAAAATATATTTGGTAAAAATTTTTCACTCACAAATAAAAAAATATTTGCAGCACAAATTCAAGAAGCAATAAGAAGAAAAGGATATTATGATCAATTACAACGGTTAACAAAAACACACTAGAAATTTCTAGTGTGTTTTTTTATTATATACTCCCAATCAAAGCCTCTTTGTTTTGCTTCCAATCACTCCCCCAACGAGACTTACACTCTACTTCGATCACATTGATATCATTTTCATGCCCCCAGGTGTTCATATTTCCCTGTTTATGATCATCATCCAGAG
>CAZFWS010000100.1:0-2572 GCA_964522625.1 uncultured Candidatus Peribacteria bacterium
GATACAGTTGTTTCCATGAAAATAATATACCGTTTTTTCTGCATTATTATCAATAAAAATTCCATGTACCTTTTCTCATCATACTGTTGTGAGATGGATATCTTCTGCTGAGATAACTCCAGCAGGGTGGTATACAATTTCCTTTAAGTTCACATCCGTTCATGGGAAAGTAAAAAATGTCTCTATCCGAGTGACAAAAATAAGAAATAAGATATATCAGAGTATAATAACAACTCCTGCAATTTTGGAGATTTTTTTCAAGCCCTGAAGGATGATTTGATAATAATGCATGATCTGAGATATCTTTTAGGTAAATAATAAGAAAAATATACAGTGCATAATAGTATAAAATGTATTATATGCAATTTTTCCTCCCTAATTTCTATTGCAAAAATACGTCTTTTTCATAAAATACTTCGGCACACATATTTTTTTATATAAATTGAATAGGAATGACTCAAAAAACGAAAAAAACACCATTAAAAATACCAAAAAAATGAAAAAGTAACAACATGACATCACTCGGGTTTCTTTTTGCTATTGCTCTTATTATAGCTCTTATACTCCCATACCTCAAAGACTCTCAAAAATATATCGATACAGAAATTGCACTCAATACACTTGAGGTCAATTTTAATGCAGGAAAGTACAGCGAAATTCTCATCGATGACAACAAGGCTATTGCTACACTTATAAGTGCTACTGGATCTACACAAACAGAAAGAAATATCATCATACTTCCAACCAATGACTCTATTGCAGAATTATGAATCAAAAATCCTAGTATACAAACTAAGATTGTAGTAAAAGACAACACTTCAAAACAATTTTGGAGTGAAATGATTCCAACTATTATACTTTTTGTACTTTTTATTGGAGTAGCATTTCTGATTATCTCAAAAATGTCATGAGTAACGAATAATGCTATGACATTTGGTAAATCACGAGCAAAACTCTATGATAAAGATTGAGCAAAAGTACTCTTTAAAGATGTAGCTGGAGCAGAAGAAGAAAAAGAAGAACTCGCAGAAGTAGTTCAGTTTCTAAAAAATCCAAAGAAATTTAAAGATATTGGAGCAAAAATACCACGATGAACACTGTTAGTAGGTCCTCCGGGAACCGGGAAGACAATGTTAGCTCGAGCTGTGGCTGGTGAATCAAATGTACCATTTCTCAGTATATCTGGTTCAGAATTTGTAGAAATGTTTGTTGGGGTTGGTGCTAGTCGAGTACGAGATCTTTTTGCGAATGCGAAAAAAATAGCTCCTGCTATCATTTTTATTGATGAAATAGATGCAATAGGAAAAAAGAGATGACCAGGAAACGGTGGATGACATGATGAAAGAGAACAAACACTCAATCAGATTCTCACTGAAATGGATGGATTTGATAATGATACCAATGTGATCGTTATGGGTGCGACAAACAGATCTGATGTACTGGATAAAGCATTACTCAGACCAGGTCGATTTGATAGAAAAATTACGGTAAACCTTCCCAACCTATCAGATAGGGAAGAGATACTCCAGATTCATTCTAAAAATAAAAAAATAAATAAAAAAATCGATTATAAATCACTCGCATCAAAGACCGTTGGTTTTTCAGGAGCTGATCTATGAAACCTCATCAACGAAGCAGCTATTATAACAGCCCGGTATAACGAAAAAGAAATCACTGAAAAACGAATTACCGAAGCATTCGAACGACTGGTTATGGGTCTTAGAAAAAAATCTCAAGTCATGAATAATGAAGAGAAAAAAATTACAGCATATCATGAAGTAGGTCACGCACTCGTAGGGAAGCTTCTCCCAAATACTGATCCAGTCCATAAGGTATCTATTGTTTCACGTGGAGGAGCCCTAGGTGTTACTTGGTTTCTTCCAGAGAGAGATAAACTCCTCGTTTCAAAAGCAAAATACATAGATGAACTTGCAACACTCTTTGGATGACGAGCAGCAGAAGAAATATTTTTTGGAAAAGAAAATATCACTACCTGAGCGAGTAATGATATCGAAAAAGCAACAGAAATTGCTCGAAGTATGGTGACTCGTTACGGTATGTTCGAAGAAATAGGAACAGAAAACTTTGAAGGGGAACGAGATAACTATTCAGGAGCTACTCAACGACCCTATGTTTCAGATGACACGATTCAACAAATTGATGCAAAAGTAAAAGAAGTACTCAAAAATGCTTACGATACAGCGATTAAGCTTATCAAAGATAACAAAGATCTCCACATAAAAATATCTGAAGACTTACTCGCAAAAGAAGAAATATCTGAAGAAGAGTTTAGTGAATATTTTGCTTAATTGTTTTTTTATTTTAGCTCTATGCACGAACTTATAAATTTTATTATTTCTCTTATCTGAGATCTCTGATACATTGGAATATTCCTCATGATGACTCTGGAATCGAGCTTTATCCCATTTCCAAGTGAGGTTGCAATGGTGCCAGCAGGGTACTTGTCGAGTCAGGGAGAAATGAGTTTCTTATTGGCTATGTTTAGTGGGACTGCATGAGCACTTATTGGGGCAAGTATCAACTATGGACTCTGATATTTTCTTTGAGCTCC
>CAZFWS010000101.1:0-2528 GCA_964522625.1 uncultured Candidatus Peribacteria bacterium
CAATTTGTTGAAGTTTATAAATTTGAACCTCGTAAAGATGAGCCATTGATTCCAAAAGGCCCTGTTCCTGATGGTACATACCCTATGGAAATTGAAGGTAAAATTGATAATGTCAAAATTGAAAATGGTACAATATCTTGTTGTAATTTTGATGAAGTAGCGAATGCTTAATATTTGTTTTGCTAATATAAAAAACCCTCCCGAATTCGGGAGGGTTTTTTTCTACTTCTCAACTTCACCATCAACCACATCATCATCTTTCTTTTCTCCTGGAGCATCTCCAGCTGGAGCTCATTCTTGAGAATAGAGTTTTTGACCGACTTGCATCATAGTGTCTTGAAGATCTTTATTCACAGTTTCAAATTCTTCTTTGCTAGCATCTGGTTTTCCAAGTACTTCTTTTACTGCTGCAATTTTTTCTTCTACGAGTTTTTTATCCTCATCAGATATCTTGTCTGCATTATCTGCTATCATTTTTTCTGCTTGAGCAATTCCAGAGTCAGCATTGTTTCGAGCTTCGACTCATTCTTTTTTCTTTTTATCTTCATCTCGTTTTGCTTCGGCTTCTTTTACCAGTTTATCTACTTCAGCTTCATCCATACCCGTTGATCCTTGTATCGTGATATGTTGTTCTTTTCCAGTTCCTTTGTCTTTTGCTTTTACTTTCAGAACACCATTCGCATCAATATCAAACGATACTTCGATTTGAGGAGTCCCTCGGGGAGCTGAAGCAATTCCGTCGAGAATAAATTTCCCGAGTGATTTATTGTCTACAGCCATTTCTCGTTCCCCTTGGAGAACGTTAATTTCTACACTTGGTTGGTTATCTACAGCAGTAGAGAATGTTTCTGCTTTGTTCGCTGGGATAGTAGTATTTCGTTCGATCATTCGAGTAGCAATTCCACCCATTGTTTCGATACTGAGTGACAGAGGAGTAACATCGAGTAAGAGTACATCCGTAACATCTCATCCGATAATCCCTGCTTGGATGGCAGCACCCATAGCCACTGCTTCATCTGGATTCACTCCTGCAGATGGTTTTTTCCCAAAGAATGCTTCTACTTTTGAAACTACCAGTGGTACTCGAGTAGAACCACCAACTAATAATACTTCATTGAGATCACTTGATGATAGATCAGCATCTTCCAGTGCTTTTTTACAAGGAACCATGGCTCGTTCTACGAGATCACCAATCAGTTCTTCAAATTTTGCTCGTGAGATAGAGATGAGAAGATTTTTAGGTCCGCTCGCATCAACCGTGATATATGGGAGATTGATATCGTATTCTGTAGTAGATGAGAGTTCTTTTTTTGCTTTTTCAGCTTCGTCTCGAACTCGTTGGAGTGCCATAGGGTCATTTCGCAGGTCAACTCCTTGGTCTTTTTTAAATTCATCTACGATGTAGTCCACGATTTTTTTATCAAAATCATCTCATCCGAGGTGAGTATCACCATTGGTAGAAAGTACTTCAAAAGTTCCTTCTTCAGAGAGCTCCATAATAGATACATCAAAGGTACCACCACCCAGATCAAATACGGCAATTTTTTCATTTTTTCCTTTGTTGATTCCATATGCCAGTGCTGCAGCGGTTGGTTCGTTTACGATTCGTTTTACTTCGAGTCCAGCAATCTTCCCAGCATTGATCGTTGCTTGTCGTTGGTCATCGTTAAAGTATGCAGGAACGGTAATAACCGCTTCTGTAACGGTTGAACCGATATATTTTTCAGCATCTTCTTTGATTTTTGCGAGTACATGAGACCCAATTTCTTCTGGTCGTACGTCTTTTCCATCAAATTTAATGAGTGCGCTTCCATCACTTGCTTTGACGACTTCGTAGGGAACATTTTTTATTTCTTCTGATACCTCATCAAATTTTCGACCGATGAATCGTTTCGCAGAAAATATTGTTCCAAGTGGATTTGTGATAGCTTGTCGTTTTGCTGGTGTTCCAACGATGATGTTTCCATCTTTATGTGCGACAATAGAAGGAGTGGTTCTATTTCCTTCTGCATTCGGGATAACTTTTGCTTCTCATCCTTCCATAAAGGCTACACAAGAGTTTGTTGTACCCAGATCGATACCAATTATTTTTCACATAGTGTTATTATTTAGTGTATAAATGTTTATTTGATTCGCCAGTTCTGACTGACTTGTATACCATTGTATCAAATTATTTTCTCCTGTCAAATTATTTTTAGCACATTTTATGCTTAGGTGCTAGAATGGGGATTTTTAGTAAGTAAAAAACCACTTTCCCATAAGGGAGAGTGGTTTTAAAATCATTGTTGATGAATTTCAGATACATCTTCTTGAGAAAGAATAAAGATGTTTATTTGTTCTTGTAATTTATCTTTCATATGCACTCTGTTTATTTTCATTTGTTTAATATCGAATTCTGACTTTTCATTTGCATCAATTTCTGCAGATATTGTGAGATATTCTGATACATCTTGTAAAAATTCTTTATCGTTTTTACACATAGTTATGACATAGTCATAGTAACTTTGCAAAAAAACACTATTTAATAA
>CAZFWS010000102.1:0-2457 GCA_964522625.1 uncultured Candidatus Peribacteria bacterium
TATATATGTATACAGGAGTAATGATGAGGTAGGTAATGACCGCAAAAAAGCTCATTTGTCCAAATATAACTCCATTTTTTCTATACATATCGGGTGCAATAAGATGTCCAATAATATAGGTGAGTAAAATGGTTATTGTTGTTCCAATCAGGGTAATAATGGAAAGTAATAGGGGAAATATAGCACTGGTTTTAATTCCTACTTCGGTTGATGCCTGAAATTCTTGTGGAATGTTGATTCCACTTGATAACATAAAACTCAATACAACAATGACAATACTTCCAATAATCCCTGCAATCAAACTTCATAGGGTTTGCATTCCTATATCCTGCATTTTGAGTTGTTGTGGTCCAAATCATGTCATAGTAGCGTCGTGTTAATGAGTTATTTTTTTTGTATGTAGTGTACAATAATATATATGATAGCTCCGAGACTAATGGCTATATCAGCTATGTTCATAATAGCAAATCCAGTGACTCCGATGAAGTCAGTGACACTTCCGTAGCAGATGCGTTCGATTCCATTTCAGATGGCTCATCCAAGAATCAATCAAAAAGCGATATTAATACAGCTATTTTTTCTCTTTGCTTCTTGGGATAAATAATAATAAAATATCCCCAAAATCAAAACTATTGTTACTATTTTGAGAACAATACCGGTGAGTGGCAGGGAAAATGCGATACCAGGATTTTTAAACAGTTCTAAAAATACCAGATTTCAGAGGATATCAGTATGTTCTACAATATACTCCCCAGCCCATTGTTTAGAGATTATATCGAGTAGAAGAGTAGTGAGGAGTATGAGAGTGAAAAGAATGTATCTTTTTGTTGACATAAAATGGTGTTAAGGGTATAATACTGGTATAGTTTGTAAAAAGGGAGATAAACTTATCTTTTTACGATTTTTTTATGATTACAGTAGCAAGACATTTATGAGTTGTAGATAAGGATGCAAATATTATTCCTAAAGTGGTTGTAACGATAGATTGAGAAACTCAAGTTCTTGATATCGATATCACTATGGAAGATATAAAAGGTAGTTCTCAAACTCTTTTAGAACTACCCAAAGACATAGTAACTGTAGAGGTTGATATGGTAGATTTTCGTATACTAAATGAAAGTTGAATTAAATATAATTTATCATCTGATGATAAATTTATAAGTTTTCAAACCCTGCAAGATATGGAGCATGTTCTTCAATCTAAATATAAACTCAATTCTATTAAATAAAGATTCCCTCAACCACTTCATTCCTCTTCAAACTTCCAGAAATAATCTGGAAGTTTTTTTCTGTGGCTTCGATATAGTTCTGTGTCCACCCCTTGAAACTATCTCATTGTACTTGTTCTATTAAAACCTGCAACGTTTTTCAGTGTTGTGACTGGATAAAGTCAGATCGAATTTGGTCCCCGAGCTGGGTTATTTTTTGCATTCGTTCTTTTTTGATACTGTCAGAGAGTTGCCCTTCAAATCATCCTGCTGGGACTGATTCACCCATTTCATGACCTGAAAAAGGGAAGGCATGGAGTTTTTGAATACCCACTTCTTTGATAAAGTTATAAGTCTCCATAAAGTTTTCCTCTGTTTCTCCTGGAAAACCAACAATGATATCTGAGCCCAGTGATATATCGACTCCATCATCTCGTTTTAAGGCCTTGGTTCGCATCATAATATCCTTGATATAGGGACCATCATAGTGTCGTCGCATAGCAGATAATACATCACTACTTCCTGACTGAGCTGAGAAGTGAAAATGAGGGTAGATGCGAGTATTTTTAAATATTTCTAAACAATCATCATCAATAAACTCCGGTCCGAGTGAACTGATTCTGAGTCGCCCAATAGTGGTATTGTCGAGTAAGTATTGAAGCAGTTCTGCGAAACGAGAATTTTTGATATCATTGGTCGTTTTGAGTCCCCATGCAGATAGGTTCACTCCTGTCAGCACGGCTTCTTTTCCTCATGAGCTTACAAAGTCTTCTATTTCCTCTGCTATTTCTTCTTTACTTCGAAAGAAATGTCGTCCTCGTTTTACTACGGTCAAACAAAAGGTACAAAAACTATCACATCCTCCTTGAATGAGGACAAATTTTTTGGTGTACATCTGATTTTTTAAAGCATCAGGAATTTTAATTTTGGGTTTGATTTGAACAGCATCTTTTCATGCTCCTCCTATGTTTTGAGAATTGTTTTCTACCTCCCCCCTGACAAGGGGGGATTGAGGGGGGTTTTGAGAAGAACCCTCAGGGTCTTCTCAGAGAACTTCTATTTGGTTTTTATATGGATCTAACTCTGGATACAAATCAAAAAAATCTGATTGAGCTCGACCGTCTTTAAACGCTCCACATCCACTGATATATATCTTTTCATCCTCTGCAATTTCTTTGCTCGTGTCCTTTACAAATTTGATCCATTTTCGCTTTGCTGAGTCGGTTACCACACATGATGCGATAAAAAT
>CAZFWS010000103.1:0-2444 GCA_964522625.1 uncultured Candidatus Peribacteria bacterium
TTTATTACCAATGCTATTAAGTTTTCACCAGATGATCCACATATTATTGTGGGAGCAGATACGAGCTCATTCTATGTTCGTGATCATGGGAGTGGTATAGAAAAAAAGAATTTAGAAAAAATTTGGGACCAATTTTATAGAGAAGATTATTCAAAAGAATGATTTGGTATTGGGCTGTTTATTGTAAAACGCATCTGCCAACTCTATCATTGGAAAATCGATGTAGAAAGTAGTCAGTGACAGGGGACAACATTCAGAGTATTTTATACATAACAGCAGATTATATGAAACACATATTGCTCGTAGAAGATAATAAAGAGATATCAAAAAACATACAGGAATATCTCGAGATAAATAACTACCAAGTGGATGTGGCCTACGATGGAGAAGTATGAATTGAAAAAGCAACCAAACAACCCTATGATCTGATATTGCTTGATCTCATGCTGCCAGAAGTAGATGGTCTGACGATTGCTAGGAGAGTGATGGAAAAAAATCCGACTCCTATTATTATGACCACAGCTCGTTGAAGTATCGATGATAAGCTCAAATGATTTGATCGCTGAGCGATTGATTATCTAGTAAAACCATTTGATTTGCGTGAACTCATGGCTCGTATTACCGTTGCTTTGAGTAGTGAAAAAAATACAGAAACTTCTTCAGAAGCATTTACAAAAGATGATGTCAGTATTCATTTAAAAAATAGAGTGTTCCAAAAATCATGAACAGATATTAATGTGACTCAGAAAGAATTTTTGATTATAGAATTTTTACTGGCCCATTCCCCAGAAGCAGTATCACGAACTGATTTGATTGATGCTGTATGGTGAGAAGTTGAACGGTTTGAGGCAGATGGAAAATTAGATGTATATATTCATACGATTCGTGCGAAGTTTGGAAAAAAATTTATTACGACTATTAAAGGCTTTGGGTATAAAATTTAATATCAGATTAAGATATTTTTAAGAATCATAGATTATAGTTCTTCCAGTTCAAAAGAGGTGGATGACAGAAAGTATTTTTCATAAGCAGTTTACTATTTTCTCTCTATCTCTTTTGGACCCTTTTTATCTATATAAATAATATGTTATGAAATACGCATCACTTGGGATCATTGTACTGGCCAGTATTATACTCGTATCGTGCTCACCAGATCATGATAAGAAATCAACTTCAAAAGAAGTGAAACAGGAAATCAGCACTCCAGTTACTCAAACAGAAACACCAATAGAATCCGAGGAAACAGTTATAGCTGAAGTGGTAGAAACAACTGCTACTCAAATAGTAGAAAAAGTAAAACAAGAAGTAGAGGTAGAAGTAGAACAGGAAACTATTACATCTAAAACTCCTGTTGTAGAAGCAGATCCAGTAGTATCTGAAGTAGTAGAAGAACCGGAAACTGTAGTAACAGGAGGAAAGTATGTTTCATATAGTGATGCTCTGGTTGGTATATCAGCTCATACGGTGATCTATTTCCATGCAGATTGGTGTCCAACCTGTGTCAGATTAGAAAAAGATATTCAATCAGGAACGATCCCAAATGATCTCAATATTTTAAAAGCAGATTTTGATACCTCTAAAGAACTGAAAAAGAAATACGGAGTGACTTCTCAAACAACATTAATACATGTGAGCCCAGAAGGTGAACTCATTAAAAAATGGGTCGGAGGAGATTTAGAGGACATTATTGAAAATGTAGAAGGGTAATTTATTATACCTCACCCCTAACCCCTCTCCTGCAGGAGAGGGGAAATACAAAACTTTAAGACTTCATTAAGATAGTTCTGATATACTCAGACTATCTTATTTTTTTGATTTGATATTTATGTCACTGATTATTGTTTCATTTTTAGCTGGGATACTGACTATTTTAGCTCCATGTATTTTGCCCTTGCTTCCTATTATTCTCTGAGCATCAGTTCAAGATGCTGAAAATAAACTCAGGCCTTATATCATTATTGGATCACTGGGTATTTCAATTATAGTATTTTCTTTGATACTCAAAGCATCTACACTGCTCATAGATATTCCTCAGGATTTTTGGAAATATTTTTCCGCTACTATTGTGATAGCCTTTGGTATTATTACTCTTTTTCCAAATCTGTGGAAAGCTGTTTCAACGAAGTTTGGTCTGTCAGATAAATCAAATCAAAATTTAGCAAAAAGCAGTCAAAAAGAATGAAATATGTGAGCGATTCTAGTGGGTTTTTCATTGGGACCGATCTTTGCCAGCTGTAGTCCAACGTATTTATTGATTCTCTCCGTGATACTTCCTGCATCAGTCGTATTTGGCCTGGCAAACTTGTTTGCTTATGTGCTTGGGCTATCGGTTATATTACTCGGTATTGCACTTCTTGGTCAACGATTTACGGCAAAACTTCGATGACTCTCTGATCCAAAAGGATGGTTCAAAAAATGACTCTGAGTACTCTTTATATTGGTTG
>CAZFWS010000104.1:0-2433 GCA_964522625.1 uncultured Candidatus Peribacteria bacterium
CTCCAGAAAATAGCTTTATCATTATCACACACTACTTTAAGATCCTCGAGTATATCGATGTTGATTATGTGTATGTGATGAAGGATGGGGCAGTCGTGAAGGAATGAGGAAGTGAGATTATTGAAGAAGTGAAGGAGAAAGGTTTTGGGTAATAAAAAACCTGCCTAAGCAGGTTCGTCCACAATAATGTACTCCTCTAGTGGTATCTTTTTCCCACGAGGAATATTGACGAGGGTGATTCCATCTTGCATTAATTTTTCAATTTCTCTTTTTTTAATTTCTGCAGAAGTAACATACCGTTTTCTCTTTTTTGTATTTTTAAGGTTAGCACGCTTGCTACCAATTACATATTTCAATCCATACATCTTTTTTAATTTCTTTCTACCCTTTTCACTCATACTTATATCCTTCTATTTGGAATTATTAAAGTTGAATTAAATTTAATATAATTAAAGTTATAAAAATGTCAAATAAAGATATCACATCCATCTCAGATACTTGGGACTTCCAAGATACTATTGCCTATAGTGAAAAAGCTATTGCGGGTATCAATGAAACCGTGGTGAGACAGATCAGTGCATCAAATAAGGAACCAGAATGGATGCTGGAACTTCGGCTCAAAGCACTGAAAATATATCAGGAAAAAACCATGCCGACCTGGTGACCAGACCTATCAAACCTAGATTTAGACAGTATTTATTACTTTGCCAAACCAGAATGAGCTGGGGACAATAAAACCTGGGACGATGTTCCTGAAAACATTAAAAATACTTTTGATAAACTCTGAATCCCAGAAGCAGAAAAAAAAGTGCTGGCAGGAGTAGGGGCACAATACGATAGTGAAGTGGTGTATCATAGCCTGAAACAAGAACTTGTGGATCAAGGAGTTATATTTGATGATATGAGTCATGCTCTGCATAAATACCCAGAAATCGTCAAAAAATATTTTTCAAAAGCTATTCCACTGGCTGATCATAAATTCTCAGCCCTGCATTATGCTGTATGGAGTGGGGGAACATTTCTCTATGTTCCAAAGGGAGTGAAAATATCAGAACCACTGCAGTCATACTTTCGAATGAATGTGGAATCAGGGGGACAGTTCGAACATACACTCATGATCTTAGAAGAAGATGCCGAAGCACACTATATAGAATGATGTAGTGCTCCAAAATACGATACTAACTCACTACATGCTGGATGAGTAGAAATATTTGTTGGACAGTGAGCGCATATGCGATACTCATCGGTCGAAAACTGGAGTTTAGATACCTATAACCTGAACACCAAACGAGCGATTGTAGAAACAGATGCCTACATGGAATGGGTGGGAGGAAATATGGGATCAAATACAACGATGCTCTATCCTTGTAGTGTTCTGAAATGAGACAATGCCAAAGCAGATCATCTCTGACTCGCATTTGCCAACGCTGGACAGAACCAAGATACGGGGGCAAAAGTCATTCATATCTGAAAAAATACTTCGTCTAATATATTGTCAAAATCATTGAGTAAAGGATGAGGAATATCCACCTATCGTGGATTAGTAGATATCAAACCATCAGCCAGATGAGCGGTGTCGATGATCGACTGTGATGCACTGTTACTGGATAATATGTCTTCATCAGATACCATTCCAGATATCCGTGTTGGAAATCCTGATGGAGTGGTGGGACATGAAGCCTCTGCCGGAAAGATAAATGATGAACATTTGTTCTACCTGATGTCCAGAGGAGTATCAGAAGATCATGCCAAAGCGATGATCGTCAATGGTTTCCTGAGTCCCATTATGAAGGAACTCCCATTGGAGTATGCTAGTGAGATGAATGTGCTGGTGAGTATGGAGATGGAAGGAGGGTTTTAAATTTAACATAAGTCAATGATACATTTTGATAAAAATTTCTTGAAGCATGTGCAGGAGACTTGAGTAAAAAAACTGAAGGTATTTTTGTATGATGCTGGGTGTAGTGGGAGTAAGGTGGATGTGGTTATGGATGATTTTAGTGTTGAATGACTCACTCTCATAAGCCCCCCACCTAGCCTCCCCCTAGCAGGGGAGGAACGAATAGAAGTGTATACTTCAGAAGAAGACTGAAAAAAACTTTCTGGTTCAACAATTACCCGAGTGATTAAAGCAGATCATACTGGAGAAGAAAAGATTCGATATATTTTATCAAACGAAGCCGTGAAGGAACGCTGTGGATGCGGGAGTAGTTTTAGCTTTGAAAAAAAAGCTCCTGTATTTGACCTAGAAAAACTCAAAAATTTAAAAAAGAAATATAATTAACTCCTGATAAGAATTTTCTCCCCTGACAGGGGGAGATGTCCGAAGGACAGAGGGGTTTTAAAAAAGAAATATAATTAAAAAATAGCTATGCATATTACTCAATCATGATTCTATATTCTCGCAGATGAGACCATTACTATCGCAGATAA
>CAZFWS010000105.1:0-2430 GCA_964522625.1 uncultured Candidatus Peribacteria bacterium
ATAAAGATACAACAGAAACTTTTGATATCTCTGGTGCTCCAAGTGGATACAATATCATTTTTGATAAAAAAACTCAAGCTCAACCAACCAATGTCTGATTCGATGGACAAGCATATGCAAATACTATACGAAATGGTGGAATAGTTGAAAGTTGTAATATACTCGATGGCAAAAAAAATCTTGTATCAAATGAAAGTTATATTTTTTCAGGAAGTTGAGTGATAGTACAAGAATGTTGAGAATGATTGGTATGATCTACATATACAATCATAGGAAACGAACTCTGAACACCATGAAATGGTGCTACTCCAGTTATCACTCTAAATGGTCAATCTACAATCACCCTTAATGCTTGAGATAGTTATATTGATGCCTGAGCTTCTGCACTTGATGCAGAGGATGGAAACCTTAGTTCTAATATTTCTGTATACGGAGATAATATTAATACTTCATCTCCTGGAAACTACGTAGTAACATATAATGTAACTGATAGTGATGGGAATAATGCGACTCAAGTAACCAGAAGTATATATATAAACGATGATACGGCTTGCATATGGACATGAAATATCTCCACGAGTTGGTCTACAAATAGTAACTGGGATAATTGCGAATGATGAATCCCTGTTACTGATAGTAACGTAATTATATCCTCTACTGCTAGTAATCAACCCGTCATAGAATCAGATACTTCTATCTGAGGATTTGCCGTAGGTCTGGGTGGGTGAACTATTACCGTAAATAGTTGAGTACAATTATCTCTCTCTTGAAATATTTCATCAAACATCACCTTTCAATGAAATACTCCGAGTTGTACTACCTGTGTTGTATATCAATCATGGCTGAGTATAAGAAATAATGCTACTCTCACACTTTGAAGTTGAATACTGGCACTTAATTCTCATGCTGGATGAATTTCAGTATGAGATGGATCTACTGCAGGTCACCTCATTACGAACCCATGATCAAATAATCCGGATCATTGGCCACGTATGCAAACATCATCTTGATATTGAAAAGGTATTAAAATAGAATGAAGTAATCAATACAGAAGTAGTGTAAGTATAAATGGTTTTAAAATAAATAGTTTTCATGCATTTTATAATAATTATCAACCTGGATTTGATTTTATAGATAATTTTCATATTCAACAACTCGACAATATTGTTTTTGATGCACATGGGTGAAGTAACTCAAATGACACTATTGATCTCAATGATTGTAGTAATATGGTAATTGATGATACAAATTGGGAAAATATTGAATTCACAGATAATATAATATATGATGCAAATCAAGATAGATGAAGTAATATACGAGCTGATGGAACGAATTGTAATAATCTACCAAATATAACATTAACTTGAAAAAACAGAGGATTTACAGAATATTATGAATTAGATCCTAATAATAAAATAGACTTTAAAAACTGTACTTGGTTAGGAGTGGATACAAACTGGAATAATCCTAGTAATTGGTCTCATTGTCCTGAAGGAGTACCATGAGTATTTACATATGTCGATATAAATGGGAACCTTCCAAATCAACCTATTATTGATGTAAATACAACTATTTGATGAATAAATAATGAAGTATGATGAGCAGATATTACTATAAATAATGGTGTACAGTTATCTTTAAATTTATCTATACTTTCGGATACTAGTTTTCAATGAAATAGTCCAACTTGTATAGATTGTGTTATATATCAATCGTGGTATTCTATACTTAATGACGCAATCTTAACTCTTTGAAGTGGTATTAATATGCAATATTCTCATGCTGGAGGAGTGATGATATGAAATGGATCAACAGCTGGTCATATCGTTACAAACCCATGATCAAATAACCCAGACCATTGGCCAAGGATAACAAATACCGGATCCAATGGAAATAGTTTCATAATCAGATGATCAGCTACACATCAAAGTAGTGTACATATAGATGGGCTTAAGGTATCATGATTTGAAGAAGCATATGGAAGTTATTTCCCAGCATTTGATTTTCAACATAATTTTGAAATTAAAAAATTCGATAATATGGTATTAGATGGTCAAACCAATAGTGCCGATGTAATTGAATTTGATGATTGTTCCAATGGGACTATCACTGATACTACTTGGAATAATATCGAATTTACTGATAACTTATCATACCTAGAGTCTCATGATACATGAAGTAATATACGAGCCGATGGAACTAACTGTAATAATTTACCTAATATAACAGTTTCTCCTTCCAGTGGGCTAGGAACAGGAGAAATATATGAAATAGATCCTCATAATAAAATTAACTGGTAGATAATAAAAAAGGAAGTTCGTACAAACTTCCTTTTTTATTATCTATTCCCTATATATTTCTTCGTAAGATACTTCCCTATCTTATGTTTTTTGCCCTTCTTTTTATCTGGATCATATTCTAGGAGTCCAT
>CAZFWS010000106.1:0-2378 GCA_964522625.1 uncultured Candidatus Peribacteria bacterium
CGCGACCCTGCGAAGGTCGAGGCCACAGGTTCGAACCCTGTTGGTTGCACCATATTATAACCACCATTTAGGAAAAAATGCACGAGTGCGCTGAGAATATTCAGCGTATTTTTTATTACCTTGATATCGAGCTTCTGATAATGGGATTCCAGATATAAAACATACTAAAAATGTCACCATTACCCATCCAATAAATGCTCATATACTTACCTGAGATGCAATAGTAGATACCCCAAACCAAAAAATACTTTCCCCAAAATATTGTGGATATCGATGATAGGTACGTAATCCAGTCGTGAGAATTTCTCACTGTTTTTTTATCTGCATAAAATTTCTCAGCTGTGTATCTGCAACTGATTCATATATCAAACCAAACAAGGACAATACAACTCAGAGTAATACTATATAACCATTATACAATATATCTCCACTATAGAGTATAAAAATCGGAATTGCAACTATGCACATCAGTATATATTGTAACAGATATACTTGAAAAAAACTTCTGAGATAAAAATATTTCCACTCTCCCCTCCATTTATTATACCGCGGATCTTCTCATGATTTTTTAAGTTTCTTCGTTCCAATATAATAGCTGAGTCTAGTTCACCAAAGTATAATAAGAATGAACATAAGAGTTTCAGAAAAATGCCCAGATCACTCTGTGATATACATTCCTCCTACTAGTATCATAAACCCGACTCCCCAAAATACGTCTACGATAGAATTATCCTGTTTATAATAGCCTATTATAAACAGGACCATGTAACACATCAATAACACTCATAAAGATATTCACATGATTTATAATACTTTAGTCAAATAGTGATCCACTACATACATAGAAAGTGATACCATAGCACATAAAAATATTCCCCATATAATATCTACAAGCGTAAACGAGAGAGAATATCATTTTAAAAATGTCAGATTTGTAAAATCATACATCGCATAACTTAATCCTCATATAACTGCTCACCATAAAAGAGCTGATCCATAACCCTGAGCATAACCAGATTTGAGGACAAATACATATACTAAAAGAACGATAGCACTCCATGCTAGCATTCCTGCTGCAAGATTAATTTTAATACTTCCATTCTCTTCAACAACGATCAGTGCACCAAATTCAGCAATAGTGAATCGTTTTACTATATACCCTAGCCAAACCGTATCACAAATAAGAATCGTCCCAAACCCTGTCAAAAATGTAAGAATGAATTTTATAATATCCATATTGAAGTATTTTAAGAAATAATACTCATTATAGTATATAAAAAAATATTCTGAAACATAATATAAAGATTGACTTCATATAGGTTCTCTCTATTGTCTATTATATACTTATTAAAAATAATAGAGCATGACTCAACAAAATAGAAATGATGATATTCTTCACGGAGTCACCCTCTCTATGATACTCGATGTACTCATAGAAGAGTACTGATTTGAAGAACTCAGTCAGTTGATACGAATTAACTGTTTTAAGAGTAATCCCAGTAAGGCATCGAGTCTAAAATTTCTACGAAAAACTGACTGGGCCCGCAATCAAGTTCAAGGTTTATATGTGCGAACTATGTTATCCAAACAATAAGATTATAATCCTACCAATATATCGTAAATCTACTCCCCTTTCATAGGTCACTTTCTACCTGTATTTTCCAGCCATTTTGCTCTATAATTTTTTGTACGAGAGAAAGACCTATTCAAAATCATTCTTGATCGCGTGAACTCGTTCATCGATAAAAACGATCGAATAATTTTTTCTGATCGACTTCATTGATCCCAGGTCCAGTATCATGAACAGAGAGAAAACTTTTATTCCCATGAATCGTTATGGTTCAGCCATGAGTATTATAGAGAATAGCATTTTTAATGATATTACTCATCATAAGCTGAAACTCATGATTATTAGCCGTTATTTCCGTGTGATCAATCGTTTTTTTAAATGTAATATCTTTTTTATCTGCTAGGTCGGATAGATCATGTATAATTTTTTTTATTTCTTTTTTTATAGAGAGTGCTTCTATTTTTTGTATTTTTCACACTTCTGAAAGCTCTATCAGTCATTCGATTAAACTGTTCATATGATCCACTGAGAAAATAGCTCATTGGGTCATTTTTTTGTCGTAGGATTTTTCTGCCTGCATGACTTGCATATTACCACGCATGACAGCTAAAGGAGTTTTGAGTTCATGTCCAGCATTATGAATAAAATCAGACATATCGCGCATATTTTGTGCCACTGGAGCCAGAGCAAGAGAGACAAAATAGTACCCAACTCCATATACGATTCCACTTGATATAATAGCAATAATTAGAATAAATAAGGCATCAGACAACAGTGATGAGAGAGGATAACTGATCTGCTTATAAAA
>CAZFWS010000107.1:0-2262 GCA_964522625.1 uncultured Candidatus Peribacteria bacterium
TTGTAACCCATCCCCCCTTCGGGGACCTTCCCTAAAATTAGGGAAGGAAGTTGATCTAGCTCTCGTATATAAACTACAAACTCTTCTCTACTATCTCGCTCACATCACTCGCGAGGTCTGGAACTTGACTGATTCGAATCAACTCATTTCTGAGTAATTCACTTCGAGTGGGTTCGAGTTCTCTCCATCCGATCATCGTTTTTACGAGTCGTCCAGCAATCTGTGAATTAAAACTCGCTACCTCAATCACGGTATCTGCGATCAGTTTATACCCACTTCCATCCTGAGCATGAAAATTGAGATGATTATAGGTCGCAAATACAGAAAATACAGAACGGAGTTTATTTGGATTTTTGATATCAAAAAGTGGATGTTGTGTAAGCTGTACAATATCATCTGCTGTAGTCGTGGGACTCATTGCCTGAACAGAAAACCATTTATCCACCACGTTGGTATCATCAGACCATTTTTCTATAAAATGATTCAGTACTGTTTCTGATTCAGCAGTACCTCTATGAACCACATTTTTGAGTGATGCAGAAACATCAGTCATATTTTGAGCCGATTGATACTGCTTGTTTGCCATTTTTCCATCATCTCAATATGATAGATAACTGAGAGCTAAATTTTTAAGACTTCTCTTTTGAATATCATCTCCAACTATTCTATATGCATCCAAATCTTTTGAGATGGTCGTATATATTTTTGTAAAATCCTCTACAAAATGCTCAGCAATACGATTTTGTAAACATTCTCTGACTTTATGTATAACATCATGTTCGATATTTTGTTCTATAGCAGCAGCAATCTCACTCTGACTTGGGAGTACGAGCATATGAGCCTTCATACCATCATTGAGTTCACTATCCTCTAAAATATATGCAAAAGCTTGGAGGAGTTGATCTACTCATGTATCATTATCCTCTTGAATAATTTGAAGTATAACAGAAAGCGCAAACCGTTGTCCTGCCTCAAAACGATTAAAATCATCACTATCATGCTTCATTAAAAAGAGATAGTCATCAAAACTATAGTCATATTCTAGCTTTACAGGTGCCGAAAACCCTCGCAGCAATGATGGAAGTGGTTTTTCACTCACCCCTTCAAATACAAATTCTTGTGCCTCTTCTGATAATACCAGAACATCGGTATCGATATCCATATCATTTCCCTGACTATCTAACAATCCAAACGCAATCGGAATCAAAAATGGTTGTTTCACTTCACACTCTGGAGTCGCTGGTGTAGACTGAGAAATATTAAGTGTATAGGTCTGAGTATCTGCATTATAACTATCTTGAACCGATACAACTGGAGTCCCAGCCTGTTCGTACCATCGCTGCATCTGCGATAGATCTTCCTCGTTCGCATCTTGCATAGCCTGTAGAAAATCTTCGGTCGTTACAGCCTGTCCATCGTGTCTGTTAAAATAAAGGTCTGTTCCCTTTCGAAATCCTTCTCTGCCGAGCAATGTTTCATACAGTTTCACCACTTCTGATCCTTTTTCATAGACGGTCATGGTATAAAAGTTTCGTATTTCTTGAAAACTATCGGGTCGAATAGGATGTGCCATAGGGCTGGCATCTTCTTTGAATTGATGGTTTCGAATCAAGTTCACATCGTCAATTCTCTTCAGTGATCTATTATGCAGATCTGCAGTAAATTCAGAATCTCGATACACAGTAAATCCTTCTTTCAGGCTCAGTTGAAACCAGTCTCGACAGGTGACTCTATTTCCACTCCAATTATGAAAATACTCATGTCCAATCACTCGTTCGATATAGATATAATCCGTATCGGTCGCTGTTTCTGGAGTAGCAAAAATCAGAGCTGAGTTAAATACATTCAGTCCTTTGTTCTCCATAGCTCCCGCATTAAAATCATCCACTCCCACAATCATAAACAGATCTAGATCATATTCTCGTCCAAAGCGCTCTTCATCCCACTTTATAGCACGTTTGAGTGCTCCCATCGCAAAATCACATTTATGAATATTTTCTGCGGTAGCAAATATTTTGAGCTCTATTTCTCGACCTGACATGGTGGTGAAGCTATCAGATATATGTTCGACATCTCCTGCTACCACGGCAAACAAATAGGCTGGTTTTTTGAATGGATCTTTCCATGTAACAAAGTGCCGGTTGTCTGCCAGATCTCCGGTATCCATCTGGTTCCCATTGGAGAGTAAAACGGGGTATTTTGTTTTATCAGCTGATATTCTGGTCTGAAGAGTTTGGTTGCTATGGATGCAAATTCTGTCAG
>CAZFWS010000108.1:0-2260 GCA_964522625.1 uncultured Candidatus Peribacteria bacterium
TTATTGTATTTCTATTTTATAGACTTCTAATCGATCATTTTCAAGTGGTTGCATATCTCATACAAATTTGATCCCACATTCAATCGGTCATTCTACTGATTTCACTTCTTCGACTCATTGTTTGAGGGAAGCAATTTTCCCATGTCCAACGACTTTTTTATCTCGAATAACTCGTACTTGTGTTTTGACTTCTATCGTATCCTCTGCTGGTAAAATTAATCCCAGAATCATAAATTCTTTTGAAGTATAGAATATTCCTCAAACTTTTGCCGTTCCAAGAATAGTTTCTATTTCTTTTGGATCGAGCATTCCTGTGACAATTTTTTCAATTCGTTCAGTGATATGATAAATAATCTCACTCGAGATAAACTCTACCCCGCTTGATTCGAGTACTCACTGAGCTGTTGAAAGGACTCCAACACCAAAACCAACCAAAATAGCGTCACTTCATTCTCACATTAATATATCTCATTCGTTAATATTTCACACTCATGAATGAATAATAGATACGGTTGTTTCATCGGTTGAAAGCTTTAAAAGTGAATTTTTCATAGCTTCGAGTGAACCATTGGTGTCAGCTTTTACAATCAGCTTCAGTTGTTTCAGACTCCCCGCTTTGATACGTGACATGAGAATATCAAGATTAGACATTTTTTCTCGTTTTTTTGATTCGAGTACCGTCTTATATTCCAAACTCTTTTCTCGTGCTATTTCTGCTGAACCAACCACTTGGAGGATATTTCATCCTTCTACTACTTTGTCGAGACCAACAATAAATACCGGTTCTCCTGGACCAGCGTGTTTCATATTTTTTCCAGTATAATCACGCATGATTTTTACTTTTCCGCTCGCATCTTCACATACAATATGATCTCCTGCATCAATATGACCCGTGTTGAGTAATAGTGTTGCAACCGGTCCTAACTTGGTATCTAAATGTGATTCAAGTACCGTAGCAATACCATTTCTATCTGGATTTGCCTTGAGTTCTTTCATTTCTGCTACCAATAGGATAATTTCTAATAAATCATCAATTCAGAAACCCGTATGTGCAGATACCGGTACCATAGGAGTATCTCCTCCCCAATCTTCTGGAGTAAGACCATTTTCTGCCAGTTGCCCTTTTACGTGATCTGGATTCGCTCATTCTTTATCCATTTTATTGATCGCAACAATCACAGGAATACCAGCTTCTTTTGCATGATTAATACTTTCTTTTGTTTGTGGTTTTACTCATTCGTCAGCAGCTACTACCAAAATAGCAATATCGGTTGATTTTGCTCATCTGGCTCGCATGATCGTAAATGCCTCATGACCTGGAGTATCTAAAAAAGTGATTTTTCCATTTCCTTGTTCTACTTGATACGCACCAATACTTTGGGTAATTCCCCCCGCTTCACCGGCAGCTGTTTTTGATTTTCGTATAAAATCTAGCAGGGATGTTTTCCCATGGTCAACATGCCCCATAATACTAATAACTGGTGCTCGTGGAGAAAGTGATTCTGCATCTTCATCACCCAAAAAGCTCGAGAGGTCTCATGTCATAACATCATCAATATGCACTCCACCGGTATCATCTTTTTGCAATTTTATTTCAAATGCTTCGGCTATAATACTCGCAGAATCAAAATCAATTTGTGAGTTAATATTTACCATCATACCATTCTTCATAAACTCAGCAATCAGCTGAGGAAGGAGGATCCCAATTTTTTCTGAGAGTTCTTTTACACTCAGTACTTCACTAATAGTCACTGTTTCTCCGGTTCGAGCTGTGAGGTTTTGTTTAATATCTTCAACTTTCTTTTCTTCTTTTTTTCGTTTGTTGGCTTTATTTGAACGTGAAAACTCTTGATCCTCTGGGACAAAGTTAACTTTTCATCGCGTTCTTCCTCATTTGAGAAATCATTTCTGTTTTTGATTACGATTTTGATCGTTTCCACTATTTCCCTCTTGTTTCTCTCAAAATCATGAAGATGATTTTTTAAAGCTCTTTTTTGGAGTTACTTTTTTATCAAAACTCGCTTGTGCTTTTGAATCATTTGCTTTTTTTTGCACATCAGCTCGTTTTACCACGGTAAATTTTGGACGTTCTTCTGATGAAACGACCTTCATTCGTTGAACTACCGGTGATTTTTTAGAAGTTTTTTGATCATTTGTATCACTTAAAACAGCTTCATCTGTTTTTTTCACCTCTACTGCTGGGGCTTCTTTTTTTTCTACCTTTTTAATAACCTTTTTTTTCGCTTTGAGAATAGGTTTT
>CAZFWS010000109.1:0-2244 GCA_964522625.1 uncultured Candidatus Peribacteria bacterium
ATAGAGCATATTTGTGGGTATAAAAAGAAGGAAAAATAATAGAATAATCTATCATATACTCTTCCCTTTCTAAAGGAAGTCCCGAGGAACGAGGGGATGGGTTAAAAAATATTGACTTCCCAAAAATTATCCATAAACTAGCACTTACTTAATATAAGTGCTAGATATTTTTTAAAATACACTGATACAATGACACAAAAAACATATAATTTTGAGGCAGAAACAGGGAAAATCTTAGAATTACTGACCCACTCAATTTATTCAAATAAAGAAATATTCCTTCGAGAACTCATCTCGAATGCGTCTGATGCTATCGATAAAGCTCGAATTAAATCACTCACAGATACTGACTACCTGGGTGACAACTCTGTATTCCAGATTACCCTCGATGTAGATGAAACAGAAAAAACAATCACTATCACCGATAACGGGATCGGAATGAGCGAACAAGAAGTACACGATCATATCGGTACCATCGCAAAATCAGGAACGAAGGACTTTATCGAAAAACTGAAAGAAGCGAAAGAACAATCAGAAAATGCTCTGATCGGACAATTTGGAGTTGGATTTTATTCTGCATTTATCGTCGCAGATAAAGTCACACTTGAAACCAAATCAAACGAATCAAAAACAGCTACCATATGGGAATCTGATGGAAAAGGAAGTTACGAAATCAAACCAGGAACAAAAACTGACCGAGGAACCATTATCACTCTCCACATATCAGACGAACAAAAAGAATTTGCCAATGCATTTAAAGCCAAAGAACTGGTAAAAAAATACTCGAACTATGTTGGAGTCCCTATTATGATGCTGTCAGATAAAAATCCAGACAAACCTGAGGAAAAACAAGAGTATCAACAAATCAACGAAACAAAATCTATCTGGACCAAAAATAAATCAGAAGTGAAAAGTGAAGAATATAATGAATTTTATAAATCACTCGCATACGATTTTAATGCTCCATTGGCTCATCTCCACCTGAATATAGAAGGAGCTGTCAGCTATAAATCACTGCTCTTTCTTCCTGAAAAAGTATCGATGACCGGATCACACGAAGACGCACGCGCAGAGTATGGACCAAAACTCTATGTACAAAATGTTCTCATCCTGGAAAACGCGAAAGAACTGCTCCCAGTATGGCTCAGATTTGTTTCAGGAGTCGTAGAAACCAATGATCTGCCCCTAAATATATCTCGAGAAATGCTCCAATCCAATGCAGTACTCGACAAAATAAAATCAGGACTGACTAAAAAAGTCCTCACAAAACTCAAGGCTCTCGCAAAAAAAGACGAAGCCAGCTATACCGAGTTCCTTACCCACTATGGAAAAATCCTCAAAGAAGGAATCCATTATGATACGGATCATAAAGAAGCGATCGCAGAAGTAGTACGATTTGACTCACTCCTTAAAAATACTCCCCTCTCTCTCGATACCTATTTAGAAAATATTGCTCACCCTGAAGGAAAAGAAACTCCTGAAAAAATAATTTATTATATCACTGGACGAAACAAATCAGAAGCACTTGCGAATCCATATCTGGAACAATTTAGAGAAAAAAATATTGATGTTCTCGTCATGACCGACCCGATTGACGAATGGGCTGTTCAGGCACTGACAGAATATAAATGAGCCAAACTCATATCAGCTACTTCATCAAAAGTAGAACTGGAAAAAGAAAAAACAGAAGAATCTAAAAAAGAAACAGAAAAACAAGAAAAAGACTACAAAGATATGCTCGAACTGATGAAAAATACTATCGGAACAGATATCCTCGAAGAAGTAAAACTGTCTGACCGTCTCGGAAGCTCACTCGGAGCCCTCAATACGGCAGAATGAGCCATGACTCCAGGAATGGAGAAAATGTATCGAGCTATGGGACAAGAGTTTCCACCTGTGAAACGAATCCTCGAAGTCAATCCAGAAAACAAACTCATGCAAGCCATGCTCAAGGAGTTCCAAACAGACCTCAAATCTGAAAAACTCACTGATCTCATGCACTATGCCTACGAACAATCACTGCTCGCAGAAGGATGAGAAATCAAAGATATCAAAGCATTTATCGGACGAACCAATAAGTTTGCTCAGAATTATATGTAAAATCACCCCTCCTAGCCTCCCCTTGTCAGGGGAGGAACCTACTATTGAGATCAACAATTAAAAAAGCCTCACTTTGCAGTGGGGCTTTTTTGTAACCCATCCCCCCTTCGGGGACCTTCCCTAAAATTAGGGAAGGAAGTTGAT
>CAZFWS010000110.1:0-2163 GCA_964522625.1 uncultured Candidatus Peribacteria bacterium
TGTTCCCGTTGCATCAATAGTAACATCTTCATTCGTCCAAGTACCACTTTCAATAATATCCCCAGAAATAGTGGATAAGACAGGATCATCCATGGTTGGAGCAGTGGAGTCCCAATATAAGCATCTCATATTTCCAGAACGCGGAACTGTATATGTTGAAGGCTCAGGACTCAGAGATGATGAATTATTATTAGCAACAGCAGCCTGAAAATTACCAGGGGGAGCAATTACATCAGGAGATGAATCTGGTTGACAACTTGTATAACAAGTATCATTTGCATTAGAATCAGAAGAATCAGGTTGATCACAAGATCATGATTTTTCGGTGTAAGGCATAGCATGGTTCCCATACCAATTTGCAGATGTCTGCAATGGCAACAAAAAAAGATACCATCATAACACAATACTGATAAAAATTATTTGTCTGCTCATAAAAAATAGAGTTATATAATATGATTTCACTCTATTATCTCATATTTTTTCCGTTTATGCAAAAATGTACCCTTTTAATATTCTAATCCAGGATAAGTGTGATTGACTTCGGAAAAATGTTTCTTTATTTTTGCTTGAGCCCGTTCAAAAATATCCTTTGAAAGAGACATTTTTCGTATATATATATCTGTTAATGATATCACATACTCTATTTCTTCGAGTATTTCCATTCATAGTGGAGTCAGATTTCCATGCTTACGAACGACTTTAAAACAAATTTTATTTTTTAATATATATAAAATAAATTTTTCTAAAAAATGTCTATTATCTCATAAATGTCCTTCACCATAAGCTTTCAAACAAATATACATGGTTGGTACAAAAGCATGGAGTCATAAAAAACATCCCTTCATATGACGGGCATCAGGTCGATATGGAGAATAGTATTTTTCTTGCATATCGTTTAAAATAAGAGGGTCAAATTGTATAAGTAAATTGAGCTTATTATGACTTGATTCATGTATAATAGCCTCGAGTATATTAATTTCTGGATATTCTGTATCAATGGTATATCACATATACAGATGTCATACACATTCTTTATAACTACACGAATTATGAATACCATTTGAAGTTCCAAAAGGCATAATTTTTGTAATAATTTGATTCAGTTCATCATATATTCAAGTATCTACTTTGTTGAGTAAAGAAAATGTTTTTTCATATACCTGTAACCACTCTTGAGTTGATTTTTCTCACCAATTTCATGACTGAGCTTTATTTTTGATATGATCCGGGTGTGCTTGAAGCTGATTATAAGGGTTATTATCAAAATCTGTCAATCTAATATGAGTATCTCATATAAAACACCCTCTATTTTGAATCAACTTTTCTGATGTTATTCCTTCTTCTAAATATATATCTATATTTTGAACTAATTTTTCTAATGAGTCTTGATTTTGTGACCTCTTGATATGATTGATAATTGATGAGATATCTGGATTTAATATAAAGTCTCTCAAATCTTTTGATCATTCTAATTGTACATATACAGATTCCGGTATGATGTATTTTAAGTCTATTTTTAATTTTTGAAAATATTTTTCAAAATACTGTTTGAGCAAAGGAGAATTTTTTGTTCAAAGCACATAATAATTTAAATTTTGCATAAATATTTTTACAATCTATAATGAATATAAATTATAATCCTAAAAAAAAATATGCAATATATTTTATATCTATTATCTATCCCGTTTTTATATTTAAATTATAAGATAATAGCATCTGATATACAAAGACAAATTATACCAAATAAATATCTATGAGGACTCATATGCCTCATCCCTTTCTACTATATTTGGTTTTTTTTTCAAGACTACGACATATCATACATATGATTCGTATCACAAATCATCATAACTCTTGTCATATGAATCATTCTTTATATTTATAAAATTTGGGCTGCCGGTGATGTAAAATATATCGTGATATTATGATGTTATATTCCTCATACAGGCATCATCCCATTTATTGGAAATATATGACTCACCATCATCATTTTTTTACTGACTTATTTTATATGGTTTTGGGTATGAAAACATATTTTTTATCAAAAACATGTTTCTCATTTATATAAAAATATATGTATTGACATACAAGATCGTTGGAAAAACTTTAAAGCCAACCAACAAAAATCTCAAAAATCTCTCAGGAAAACAATAGGAATCTGGT
>CAZFWS010000111.1:0-2155 GCA_964522625.1 uncultured Candidatus Peribacteria bacterium
TATTGTCTCATGCTGCAACAGATCTGTCTTTATTTGCTTCTTGTTTGAGTTTTTCCGCTTCCGCTCTTTGAGACTCTGTTTCTTTTAATTTTGATTCTACATCGATCGAAGTATCAGCTATCTTCGCACCTGTGTATTCACCAATGGTGATAGAAATAATTTTTACATCTTTGACCGGTTTATCGGCCTCAGCTGTTTTTACTTTTGCAATTTTTTCTATATTTTCATTTCCTTCTACGACTTGTCCAAAGACAGAGTGTTTATTATTGAGAAAACTATTATCTACTTGGTTGATAAAGAATTGACTTCCATTTGTGTTCGCTCATGCATTTGCCATAGAGAGTGAACCAGGAATATTTTTGAGCGCTGGATGGAATTCATCTTCAAAATTTTCTCCATAATAACTGCTTCCACCTCGCCCAGTTCCATCTGGATCACCTCATTGTATCATAAATCCAGGAATAACTCGGTGGAATATGATACCATCATAGTATCCTTGTTGTGCGAGTCCGATAAAATTCAGAGCGGTTTTTGGAACTTCATCTACAAAGAGTTTAATAGTAAAGGTTCCATTGGTTGTTTTCATGGTTGCGACAATGTCTCATTTTTTAAGTGGAGCCGTTTGGTTGGTCATAGGAAGAATGTTATCAGATATTAAAGGGGTTTCTGGAATATGTGGGTTACACGAAACCAAAAGTATTCAGCATGCTGCTGCAGTCAGTATTTTTTTCATACACATCTGTTAAAATATATCTTATTTTCTCCCCCTTTAACAAAGGGGGAGATGCCCGATAGGGCAGAGGGGGATTCTATTCAGCAAAATATCAATAATCCCCCCAGCCCCCTTTGTTAAAGGGGGAGTTATAACGAATTCGAAAATTATCTCTTGAGCTTCATTTTCTTTTTTCAGGATTTTCCTTGAAGCATCAATAGAAGATATTGTAAAAACTTTTGCGTATTTGCAAAATCTTTTATTGGGATTCTGAGCCGATGAGGAGTAATCACCACACAGTGTCACTCAGTGTCGAGATCAAGGAATTTTCTGAGTTTTGTTAATGGGGTGTCAGGATCAAAATCTATTTGATAGTTCACTCATACTTTTTTGACCTGTGTGATGAGGAATGTAGCAGCTAAGAGTTTGATCTGCATCATATCAAAAAAGAGTTGTGTTTCGGGGGACAGGTCCGCAGACATGTGTAGAAAATCCTGCTCTATATTGTTGAGTTCTTCTATATCTGCAATATTTTCTATTTCTCTATAAAAATTGATTTTATCGAGCTCGCTTTGGAAAACACTATTGTCTATATAGGCAGACACAGGGAGATCAATTCGTGTATCAATGTGTTTTGTCGTTTTTGATTTTTTTATCTCTCCACTGCCATTTTCTAGCTGGGATTTCAGTTCTTCTATTTTGTTTTCCAGCATTTCGAGGTAGAGATTGACACCAATTTCTCGTGTTTGTCCACTTTGTCTGAGCCCTAATATATCTCCCCCTCATCTGATTTCTAAGTCTTTTACAGCCAGTTCAAACCCAGAACCGAGGTGTGAATACTGTACCATGGTCTGCAGTCGTTTGGCTGCATCTTCTGCTATTTTATCCTTTCGAAATAATAAATAACAGTATCATTGGGTGTCGCTTCGTCCAACACGTCCTCTGAGCTGATGAATATTAGATATTCAGAACTTATGAGCATTATTGATAAATATTGTATTGGCATCAGAGAAATCAATTCCATTTTCTATCACGGTGGTGGCTAGTAGGATATCGTATTTTTTTTGTTTAAATGCTATGATTCTGTTTTCGAGTTCGTGTCCAGGAAGTTGTCCATGTGCGACTACAATCTTCTTTTTTGGAAAGAGTTTTTGTAGGGCTGCTGCCATAGAATCAATGGTTCGAACTTCGTTATGAATAAAAAATATTTGTCCACCTCGTTCAATTTCTCGCATTCCAGCCTGTTGAATCAGCGCTTCATCAAATGGGGTAACAAGTGTTGAAACAGCTTTTCTTCACACTGGTGGAGTCGTCAGGAGTGAGACACTTTTTATACCACTGAGTGCCATGTTCAGACTTCGTGGAATAGGAGTAGCAGAGAGGGATAAAATATCGATAGCATGATTGGAGTTGAGCTGATTATCTCGATAGTTTTTTATCTTT
>CAZFWS010000112.1:0-2132 GCA_964522625.1 uncultured Candidatus Peribacteria bacterium
TATGACCAGGAAAAGGGCACAGAGCTTTATAGTTCACTCCTGCCTTCTTCAGCTTCGCATATCGACCCACCAGGTCGACGATGTCCACAGCATTTTCTAAATCTTCAACGATTCACATAGGTTTTTAATCCGAAAAATTATATATATTTATTTTATGAGAATATGAGGAGATGTAAAGAAAAACCCAAACAATTTATTGTTTGGGTTTTTCTTTGAGAAATATATATTTTATTTATGGAGTGCATCATATTTACAATCTATGAGTTCAGTATGAGCTTTATTTAATGTGTTACTCATTTCAGATTCATATCTTTTCTGTATTACTTTATATGCACCAATTAAATTTCTTGTTTCTGGTTGTAGTTGAGGCATAATTTCTTCAATTTGACTCTTGCTTAGAGAATCACCTCATAACAAACCTTCTGTAATCTTATCTGACTCAAATGTTGATGTGATTTTATGACCCCATTGAGTTGTATAGCTTATATCTAATCTGTTGATATTTTCATATATTCTTTCTTTCATAGAGTCGAGGTGTTTTTCATGTTCTTCTTTCATGTTATTTACTTTTTTATCTGAAGTATCTTTACATTCTTGTAAAGCTTGAACTTGTTGTTGTAATTCTGGCATAATTATATTAATTAAAAAATATTTTTTGACATAGTTTATTTACTATGACACAATCATATCATATCAGTTGAGGTCAAATTTTTGCTTGTTTTCTTAAAAATATTTGAATTTATAGAAATAAAGTATATAATAAGTACATATTTATATACATAATTATGTTTATTTTTATGGCTATTATAGAAGAGAAAAAATTTGTATCCTCAACGGAACTGAAAAATAATACTAAGACAGTACTCGATACTACTGATAATCTAGGGGAGGTATTTATTATGAATAATAATAAGCCTCGAGCAGTACTTATAAGTGTCGACCAGTATAATAGTTTATCTCGATTTAATGACTTTCGTATTGTTGGTGATGTAGTACCAATGTCAGATAGAGATGCTAAAATATTTGAAGAAGCAGAGAGAGAATATGAAAAATGAGAATATGTTGATGCAGAGGAGGTATTTGCTAAATTAGGTGTTTAGTATGTCAGATAAAAAATATAGAATTGTTTTACGAAAAGTTGTGGTTAAATTTTTAGAAAAGCATAAATGAGAAAGAATAGTAAATGACTTTAAAATTGCTACGGACAATCTTTCAAAAAACCCTTATGAAAATTATTTGGATATACAAAGTATGGTGTGAGTAAAAAATTGATATAGACTTCGGTTATCAAAATATAGATTTATGTATAAAATTATGGATGATGAACTTATTATTCACTTTATTGAAGCAAATAAAAGAGGAGATATTTATTAAAAATTAAAAATCATGTTTATAGTAATCGATGGAATTGATGGAAGTGGGAAGGGGACACAGGTAAAAAAACTGGTCGAAAAATTGGAAGAACTATGAAAAAAAGTGAAGTTGCTTGATTATCCAAGATATGGAGAAGCTTCTGCTTTTGCGGTGGAAAAATATTTGAATGGGAAATATGGAACTAATGTAACAGCAAAACAGTCTTCTATTTTTTATGCTTTGGATAGATATGATGATAGTTTTAACTTTAGAGATGATCTAGAAAAATATGATTTTGTTATTTCAAACAGATATGTTTCTGCTAATATGATCCATCAAGGAGGAAAGATATCTGATGAACAGGAGCGAGATGAGTTTTTAGATTGGGTTTATGATTTAGAGTTTAATATCTTTAAGATTCCAGAACCAGATAAAACCATTTTTTTGAATGTGAGTCCTGAAATGAGCCAAAAACTTGTTATGAAAAAAGATGATAGAGAATACCTAGAATGAGATGCTAAAATGGATATTCACGAAGCAGATAAAAATCATCTCATAAATGCTTGGAATACAGCTAATTATCTTACGAAAAAATATGATAACTGGGTAAAAATAGATTGTGAAAATAATCTAGAGATGCGGAGTATAGAAGATATTCACGAAGATATTTTATGAGAGATTTTATAGTGTACTGGAAATATAAATCCATCACCCTCGTCCCTCGGGAGCTTCCTTTTCAAAAGGAAGCCAGATAAGAAAAACATATGAAAAAAGTACCA
>CAZFWS010000113.1:0-2067 GCA_964522625.1 uncultured Candidatus Peribacteria bacterium
GAACGAGTATTTGAAATAGGAAAAAACTTCCGAAATGAAGGATCTGATCCATCACATATGCAGGAATTTACTGCCGTAGAGCACTATGCTGCTTGGTGGAATTTCGAAGATAATATCAAATTTACGGAAAATATGTTTGATTATATTTTCGACACCATGAAGCTGGATAGAAAAGTAAAAATTAGAGATAAAGATGGAGTGGAAAAAACAGTAGATTTTACGACTCCTTGGCAAAAAATTGACTATATTGCAGGAGTACAGGAACAATCTGGTATAAATATTGCAGATTATGGAGTAGATGATGCTGAAAAACTCAGAACAGCTATTAAAACAGCCGGTCATAATTGGGCTGGTATCGATACTCAGGGAACGACCACTATGATCGATTATCTCTACAAAAAAGTTCTCAGACCAGGTATTGTCTGACCAGCATTTGTCTATAATTATCCAAAGACCATGCAGCCACTTGCTCGGCAATCAGATAGTGATGCAGACATAGTAGAGCAATTTCAATTGGTGCTCAATGGGTGGGAAGTTCTCAAAGCATATTCAGAACTGGTAGATCCAAAAATTCAACAAGAAAAATTTAGCGAACAATCATGAGCACTCGAGGCTGGTGATGAAGAAGCTACTTCATGAGACGATGATTTTGTTCTTGCAATGGAATATGGTATGCCATGTCAATCAGGTTGGGGTATGGGTGTCGATCGAATCGTATCACTGTTAACGGAACAGGAGAATTTGAGGGATGTGGTGTTGTTTCCGATTATGAAGAGTGAGAAGGATGAGAAAAGTGAAAAATAATCCCCCTAGCCCCCTTTGTTAAAAGGGGAACTTGTTTTTAAATTATATCATAAGAGGAGATGTATGTGAGCTGATTCAGATTATTTACAGTGAAGAAATCTATCATTTGGAGATCGATATTTGCCCTATAATAAAGATCTTAAACAAAGAGCAAGAGAAATGAGAAATAATATGACTCCTGCAGAACAAAAACTCTGGGATGATTTTTTAAAACCATATAATGCTCGTACGAACTCAAATCATATCAAAATTCTGAGACAAAAAATCATCGACCATTATATTGTTGATTTTTATATACCGAGTTTAAAAATAGTTATAGAGATTGATGGAGGTTCACATAACTCACTGGAATCGAAACAATACGATGCTATCCGAACAGAGCTTCTTCAATGATATAATATCAAAGAAATTCGCATATCCAACGCAGATATTTTTCACAATTTTCACCAAGTCACAGAGAAACTTACCCAGGCATTTACTTCACCATCTCGTTCCCCCTTTAATAAAGGGGGCTAGGGGGATTCCATATCTCATTTAATTTACTCATTTTGTATATATGCCACTGAAAAAAATAAAATCACAACTCTGATTTATCTATCGAGGATGTAAATGAATAATGCATAACCTTATAGATAATCCGAAAATATCTATCTCCTCTCATGGCAGCATAGGACAAACGATAGAGTGAAGAGGTATTGAATATTATCAATTTTGAACTGGGTCAAAAACTCAGCTCTATTTTGGGTGAATCCATGGAAACGAAGTTTGAACGGTAAAGCTTATGAACCATTGGGTGAATTATCTTTCAAATAATATCCCGAATGATACTAGCATATATGTTATTCCTTGTCTGAATCCAGATGGGTATGAGCACGCAAAAAAATCTCCTGATTATTTTTCAGGAGGTCGGATAGGAAAGACCAATGCAAATACGGTAGACTTGAATAGAAATTTTCCGACCAGTGGATGGAAAAGCGAATCAAAGATATTTATTGCTGGAAAATATGAGGCTATTTCAGCTGGGACTGCTCCAGCATCAGAGCCTGAAATATCAGGATTATTGAACTTTATACAAGAAAAAAACATCTCTCAAGTATATAGTTTTCATAACTGTTGGTCGACAGTGTTTTCATTAACACCATCTCAAGCATTAGAAAATTATTCAAAGTTATCAGGCTATAGAATATATAGAACAGATGAATGGGATGCTCTGGATGATGATCATAAACAGGGAAATATGAACACCTGGGGGCATGAAAATGA
>CAZFWS010000114.1:0-2050 GCA_964522625.1 uncultured Candidatus Peribacteria bacterium
TTAACTATATTCTTGTTCGAGGGCTTGTTCGAGAGCGGCTAATTCTTCAGGAGGTGTCTCGAGGTCTCAGTTTTGCTCTGCTTCGGCTAGTTTTTGTTTGGCTGCTTCTTGTGCTGCCTTCATATCTGCTATGTATTTTCGCATCTGTGCTTTGGTCATACGTGCATTTGACCCTGGTGGTGTAAATTCTGTCATAGGTATAATTTAGTTGTAAGTAACCCATCCTCCTCCGCTACGCTTTGGAGACTTCCCTTAAAAAAGGGAAGAGCATATAGAGGAAAATTATTTTTACTTGTTCCCCCTTTAATAAAGGGGGCTAGGGGGATTATGTATTTAAATCTCTTTTCTCTCTTTGAGAGCATTCATGAGTGTAATATTATCAGCATATTCGATATATCCTGATGAGAGTCATCGACTCAGTCGGGTAATCGTTACTTTGTGTTTGAGTTTTTGTTTTTCTATTTCTTCTCGTATGTAGTGTACGGTAGCCTCTCATTCGATATTTGGATTGGTTGCCAGTATGATCTCTACATTTTTATCTGCATCGTTGATACGCTTGAACAAACTTGCCAGGTTCAGATCAGATATAAATACTCCATTCACGGGTGATATCGCTCCTCCGAGGACATGATAGACTCCGTTATATCCTCCAGATTGTTCGAGTGTCAACTCATCTAGATATTCTTCTACCACTGCTATTTGGTATTTATTTCTTGTATCATCACTACAGATACTACAGGTAGTTTTTCCTTTGTCAGTAATAGAATGGCAGGTCTTACAGTGCCCAATTTTATGTTGTATGTTTTCTATGTTTCGAGCGAGTGTTTCAGTAAAATTCTTATTACTTCTGAGCAGAAAAAATGCCAACTTTGCAGCTGATTTTTCCCCAATTCCTGGCAGAAAACTAATCGAATGTATGAGTTGTTTCAAAGCTTCTGGCACAGCAAAAAATAAGAGAATAAGACTAATGATAAGTATAGGTAAAAAGCAGCATTTTTCAAACAAGATATCGATTTTTTTTGGCAAGAGAGATTTTGTATGATATAATAGTTATATAAATATTTTCTAATTATGTTGTATCGTGATTTTACTCTCCACTGCATCACTCCAATGATATGGAGTTCATCGAATGTTTGAATTTGTAAAAGAAGCTGGATATGATGGGATTGATCTGTATCTCCATTCAAATAACCATGACCTTTGGGATGCGGATTATTTAAAAGAACTCAGTGAAGAACACTCGGTTGCTATACCATCTATCACCGTTGCTACCAGAGGAATGAGTGAAAAAAAAGTAGATCGAATTATTCAGATTGCTACTACTTTGAAAACTCAACTGATTACTTTTACTCCTCCACATTTTACGGATAAAAACACCACTTGGTTTACGAGATATCTGAATAAAATTAAACGGGATACACATTTGAGTATTGCGATTAAAAATGTGGAATCAAAATTTATATTTTTTGTGATTCCTGAGTATAAAAACTCTACTCTTATGGATATCAAAAAGATTACTGGTGATACTGCACTAGATCTGGCAAGTATTGAAACATGATCAGGGATGGATATTTTGAAAGCACAAAAAATACTTGGAAGCAGTACTAAAAATGTATTTTTAGCTGATAAACATGGTAACAAATCAGGTATTCTTCCAGGATCATCAGGAGGAGGTGTCTCATATCTACCACTGGAAAGTTTTCTGTTAAAATTAAAAACTACTGGATATAACGGTTTTATTACTCTAAAAGTAAAACCAACAGAACTGTGAGTATGAAACAAAGAACGAGTCATGCAGAACTTAGAATATGCGAAAAAATATTATAAAAAACATTTCCTTGATTATAAATAGAAAAAACACTCTCAAATATATTTGAGAGTGTTTTTTCTATTGAATGATTATTCTGCTAGTAGGTTATCAATAGAAATACTTTCTTTCGGAGTATCTATTTTAAAGTACTTTTGTTTTTGTGTTGTTTCTGAGTTGATGAGAATTTCAAAAAATTTGATATCATTCACAAACGCATTGCTAATAAAATGGAAGGTTGTT
>CAZFWS010000115.1:0-1994 GCA_964522625.1 uncultured Candidatus Peribacteria bacterium
AGTATTTTTGTTTTTTTTTCAAGATGATTTTTATTTTACTTTTACAGTCAAAAAACTACAATACTTTATAATAATATTATTATAAAAACTATGAAAATAATTTCCTGGAATGTAAATGGAATACGAGCCGTTGCAAAAAAATGATTCGCAGAATTTGTAGCAGAACACAACCCTGACATACTCTGTATACAAGAAACTAAAGCATTTGAAGATCAATTTTTAAAAGATGTATGAGCACTTGAAGGATATGAATACCAATGGCATGCTGGTGAACGAGCTGGATATGCTGGGACAGCTATATTTTATAAAACAGGTGTCAATATAGTGGAGGCTAAAAATCATTTTGATGAAAGAGAGCATTTCCATACTGATGGTCGTGTGACTCAGATAGAAACAGATGATTTCGTACTCCTGAATGGATATTTTCCAAATGGTGGTACTAGGGCAGATGGAACCGAAATGCTCAGTTATAAACTGGATTTTTATAATCACCTCATCGATTACTGTAATGATCTCAAAGACAATGGAAAACAAGTCATTATCACAGGGGATTTTAACATCGTTCATACTGCTATCGATATAGCTCGACCAAAGGAAAATGAAAATACTATATGATTCCTCCCAGTTGAAAGAGAAAAGATAGGAGAACTCTTTCTGAATGGATATACCGATGTATGGAGACATACCTACCCAGAAACTCTCGATACCTATTCATGGTGGAGTTACCGAGCATGAGCCAGATCACGAAATGTATGATGGAGAATAGATTATTTTGCCGTCACAGATGATATATTATCACAAGTAAAAGATATCAAATACCTCACTGATGTTATGGGAAGTGATCATTGTCCTGTTATGCTAGAAATATAGAAAAAACATATAAATGAACCAGTTTGAAGCTACATTTTTTGAAAAATACGTTCCAGAGGGACAAAAAATAGAATGAGTCATTCATAAACATGTCCTCAGTATTTTGATGCATATTTTTCTCTGGATGAGTATGTGAGTTATTTTACCAGCATTTGTGTATTATTATTCTGGAATTGTACAGAATATGATACCATTTTATGTACTTGAAATATGGCTCGGAATCATGTTTATAAAAATAATATACGATATGTTTGACTGGTATAATGATGTTTGGATTATCAGTAATGAATGTGTCGTTGAACTCAATTGGAAATTATTTTGAAGTGAAATGATCACTGTTCGATATGAAAATATAGAAGGAATTGAGGTACAACAGGATGGAATCATCGATACACTCTTTAAAAAATGAGATATCATTATTCATAAAATAGGAGACGATTCTTTTATTCTGACAGAAGCAAATAATCCGTATTACGCTTCTGAATTGATCGAAGAAGTCTCTGATGCATATAGAAATTCTGATGAATCATCTGATCGATTTGAAATGGTGGTAGAAACACTAGGTGGAATGATGGAAGAATACCTCGATCAAAAACACTACAGTTATCCTCGTAAAAAAGCACCAGAACTTAAAAAGAAAATCAAAAAATTATATGATGATGAAGATACGATAGATTTACGATAAAAAAGACCCTAGGTAAAACCTAGAGCCAAAGCTAGGAGGACCATTAATACTTGGGGGAAATATTAATGTTGGAGGCCCTACTAACTCTTATCTGACAAGGAACTATCTGATCAATAAGTTATCAGATAGTTCCTTGTCAGAGTATGTATATATTATCTGAAAAATAATAAATGTCAAAAAGTATCCAACACATTCTCAATACACTTCCTCAAAATCCAGGAATATATAAATTTTTAGATAAAAATAAAAACATTTTATATATCTGAAAATCTGTGAATCTCAAATCACGAGTCAGGAGTTATTTTAACGATTCTGCGACACTGAATTTTGCGAAAAAAAAGATGGTAGAAAAAACAGTCGATATAGAAATCATCCTCGTAAACTCACCAGAAGAAAGTCTAATACTCGAGACTAGTCTGATTAAAAAAGTACACCCCAA
>CAZFWS010000116.1:0-1978 GCA_964522625.1 uncultured Candidatus Peribacteria bacterium
AAGAGAGAAGTTTATAATACTTCTCTTCTTATTTTTTTAGAGTTTTTTATATGAACAAACAACAAATCTGCTACATCGATGATCTATCATACGCACTTCCACAAGTGATCAATTCTATTCCAACAGGCATAGAATATGATTTTTATTATTACAATAGAATCACAGATATCGAATGGGAGAGAGAATTTGATATCGTGATACTCGATTATTATCTGGATAAAGACCATAAAACAGCTCTGGATATTATCGAGAGGTTTCAGGGGAGTATCATTGTATGATTCTCATCAGAACAGAGCTGTAATCAAAAAATGCTTCAAAATGGAGCTCTGTATGCTGCACAAAAAATAAAAAATACTTTGAAAAATGATGCTTTAATAGAAGTGTTTCAGAAAATAGTATAATTTTTATGTATTTTTATCAGTATTAAAATACATTTTACACGCATCAATGACATTTTTGAATCGATCTGAATGGAGTTGAATACCTCAAAAATATCTCGTTACCACTACAATACAATTCACATAGTTCGCTCGTTGAATTTCCCTGAGGATACACATCCCAGCCCCTGCTTCACCATCATCATTTTTCCCATCTACGATACTTCCATTTTCTTGTTTGAAACGGTAGGCATATGAATTGTGGGTAGATTTTTGAAAGTATTTGTCTTTGAGAATATGCTTCATAAATTCAGAAACTTCTGTTTTATTTTCTACATATCATACGACCAGAGTGTATTTAGACTTTCTATCTATGATAATGTCTTTTATAATTTTGAGCTTCTGAGAAACCTGTTTTTCTCATTCTAAACTCATAGAAATCTGACTATTTTGACTCATAAGAATTGTGATTTTATATATATCTGACTATACTGTATACAAATACAGGATAAATAAAAATTTTTTCAATATATGGTATACGATGTTGTCATTATCTGATGAGGAGCTGCAGGTCTGTTTAGTGGGATATGTCTGGATAAAAAACTCAAAAAAATAGTACTCGAAAAAAATAAAAAACCTGGAGTCAAAGTACTGCTTTCTGGTTGAGAGCGAGCCAATGTATCGAATATGGATATTGACCCAACACGGGATTATTTTACCCAGAATAAGAAATTTTTACTCTCGATTTTTTCAAAATATACCAACTGGGATATCATGAGTTTTTTTGCAGAAAATGGAGTTAATATCGTCGAAGAAGATCGTTCACGGTTGATTCTCGAGAGTGGAGATAGTAAAGAATTATTATCCTGTTTACTCAGTAAATTACGGGAAAATAAGTGTGAATTAGAGTGTGAGAGTGATGTGGTGGAGATAGTGCCTATAGAATCCCCCCAGCCCCCTTTGTTAAAGGGGGAGTCAGTAGGGGCAGTGCCTAGTGCTTGTCCGGATGCTCTTTTTGAAGTAGTGACTCGTGAGTGAAAAAAATACAGGACAAAAAATGTGATTCTCTCGAGTGGAGGAAAGAGCTTTGCTCAGGTTGGGACCACTGGAGAGTGATATATCATGGCTGAAAAACTCTGACTGAACATGGTATCTCCATATCGGACACTTAGTGGAATGGCTACGAAGATGGATGTATCAGAGGTAAGTGGAGTCTCTTGTGTGGTGGATATGGAATTGGTGGATATACCCCTTGAAGAAACCCCCCTCAATCCCCCCTTGTCAGGGGGGAAGAAACCCAAGTCTCTGTATAAAGAAGAATGACCGATTCTTTTTACGCACTTTGGTGTCAGTGGGCCAATTATTCATAATGTGAGTAATGCTATTGGGGAGTATTTGAATCAAATAGATATTGCAGAATCTGAATTTGAAAAGTATGTTTGTGATCATCTCTCACTGAATCTTACTTTTGACATAGATGCCACCCCAAAACGACTTATAAAATTTTTTGATTTATGCTCTGCTCCTGCGAGGGGGGAGTTGGAGCAGGGAAATACAACTCGTACTATTTCTCTCGAAAACTGGAGAAGCTGGAAAGAAGC
>CAZFWS010000117.1:0-1967 GCA_964522625.1 uncultured Candidatus Peribacteria bacterium
ATTCTGTTACGAGATTATCAAGATTAAATTTCATGTATTTTATGATATAACATATATTAAATTTCTGGAGGATTATAGTCAAAAAAAGGGAAAAAACAAGCAAGAGAATTTTAATGTGTATATATTAGACATATATTATTATATATGCTAAAATATAGAGTAATAACACCATAATAATGTATGTCTCATGTCAGCTATCGATTATTTTCATACTCAACAACAGATACTACAACAAAAATATAGTTTTCGATACGAAAAAATTGGATTCCATATCAAATCTATAGAGGTAAAACACGAGCGGAAATTAAGAGAGTTGTGTGAAACATTCGAAGAAAATATGAATTTGTAAACTTCAAAAATGCCAGAAACAGCGCAAATAATAGAACAAATAAATATATCGGATCAGCAAATAGATACCGATAATACTATTGATGAGCAAAAAATAATACAAAAAATTAAAGAAACTGAAGACAATTTTAATAGATTCTCAAATCATCAATTACAAGACCTACAAAATACTATTCCTCCAGAACAATTTGAAAAATTAAAACAAAATTTTAATACTCTGACTCATACTTTTCAAAGTGAACTCGATATAACACAAGGAAAACTCTCTCAATTACAACATGATGAAAAAGAAGAATATACAAGAATTATCGAAGAAATGCAGGAGAAATTTTGGTGAGCGCTACAAATAAAACAATGAGATACTTTGTGGGATATTGCTGTAAAATATTTATGACTCCCTTCAGAATGAAAACTGGAAAACTATAGTTGGTTTGAAATGGTCGATATCCTCAAACAAGAACAAAATATAGATGACGAGAAACTACAGGTTTGAGATGTCATCATTATTCCTGCTGAATATACTATACTCAAAGATATTATAAAAAATAATGATGTCTTGGATATTAAAAAATTACTACAGAATGATGAAATTATCTATAAGGATGTATATGATACTTATAATAATGATGAAAAGTTTCATATTGATATGATTCTATTAAAGTATTTTCAAGCAAAACAAAATCACCAAAAATCAGATGAAATATTTGAAAAAATCCTAGAAACTGGATCTCAGAAACAACCTTCACGCAAATCTTTAAGCTTACATCCCCAAAAAAATGCAGAGGATGCACAAAATTTTCTTGATCAAAAATTATCAGAAAATTCTAGCGAATGAAAAAATTATGAAGGAATCTGATGATATATCGAATGACTTTCAGATGGATTTACATATTGAGTATATGCGCAACTCAAAAGTTATGCAGATATGCTGGATGGGACTACCTTCAATAAAATTTTAGAATTATTACAAGATCCTATCTGAATTGTTCAAGAATTATATAAAGATATGAAAGAAGAATTTTGAAACATAGATTTGAGTGTTCCCTATGAATTATGAAAAACTGCATGACGTCTCAGTATGAATATTATAATAGGAATGATAACATGAGGCGCTATATGAGTGGCCATTACAGGGCTCTCACGATTTAGTAAATTAACCAAATTAACTCAATGACTCAAAACAACACAACAGTTTACTAAACAAATGACAGGAGGGATAGAGCTAAAAAAGATTAATGTCCTTAAAAATCCAAACTTCGCGAGTTTTAAACAATTATGAATTGAAGCACTCTATCATTCATGAAACTGAATCATCATGACATGACTCGATATAAAAAAAATAGCTACGAGTCTTAAATGAGTCAAGTGAGTAAATTCAGATGGATTAAAAGTAATACAAAAAGATGGGAAAGATGTACTACTCATAGACCCGATTACTATCCCTGGTCAACTGGCAACAAGAATACGAAGATATAGTGCACAAGAATGAATGGAACCGACAGTAGGTATATTAAAAACTTTGATGGATATTTTTCAATCTCAGTAGTCACCAAACATACTGGACAGCCCAACCCAATCATACAAAAAAGAGTAGAAAACATATGTTTTCTACTCTTTTT
>CAZFWS010000118.1:0-1922 GCA_964522625.1 uncultured Candidatus Peribacteria bacterium
ACTTAATATCAGCTACCCAAAAAAATTCTCAGATCTCGTTATACAAAAATGAAGTATCACCCTAAATGGAACGAGCCTGACTATTACCAATACTCTCCCATGAGAACTCCAAGTATGGTTGATTCCTATCACTCAAGAGATGACCAACCTCTGAGCACTTGAAATATGAGATACTCTCAATATAGAGTTTGATATGCTCTGAAAATATATCAAAAATTTTACACCAAAAAATTAAGATTTGTTTAAGTAGTTTGAACTACTTTTCCTATTAAAATATATCCTCTTCACTTCCAACTAAAATAACCATGATCTCAAACAATAAAAAAATTGCTCTCATTACCACCAAATGGAACCCTGAATTTGTGACCCCATGTGTAGAAGGGTGTCAAAATACTCTTCTTGAACAATGAGTATCACCTGAAAACATAGAAATTATCACAGTTCCTGGTGGAGTAGAAATACCACTCGTAGCAAAAAAAATCGCAAACTCATGAAACTATGCTGCTGTCGTTGCTATCGCATTTATTTGTGAAAATCCTATATACCACTACCATTTTGTCGCTGATTCGGTGGTAAAAAATATTCTACAAGTAGGACTTGAAACGGGAATTCCAGTTCTCTCTTCTGTACTCTCCCCCGTTACATTTGATAGAGAAAATAGTAAAGATATTGAATTTTATTCAAAACATATGAGAACCAAGTGAATCGAAGCAGCAGAATCAACACTTGAGATTATTTCCGTTCATGAACAACTCTAAATTATGCTCTACCAAGCAATAACATGAACCGTACAATCCGGGAATCAAATAGGAAGAACGCTTTGATTCCCTACTGCTAATGTAGATATCTGAAATACAGAGGTACAACCTGGGACTTACAAGTGTAATATTATTATCTGACAAGATATATATACCTGAATTGGTTCTTATAAAACAGATGCAAAAATATTTGAAGTGCATATATTTAATTTTTCTGAAGATATATATAATCAAGAAATTACTCTGATTCCGATATATTTTCTCAGAGAGAATCAAAAATTTGATACTCTTGAAGATTTAAAACATCAAATAGAAACGGACAAAAAAAATGCCCTTAAAAAAAGTATTGGGATAATGACCTTTTGAACCTTTGATACGGTTCATCCATGACATGAGTATTATCTATCAGAAGCAAAAAAATACTGAGATACACTCACAACTATTGTCGCAACTGATGAAAATGTAGAAAAATTTAAAAATGCTCTTCCTCACTTTCCTCTCGAAAAACGAATAGCTGATATTACACAGCTTGATATAGCAGACAAGGTAGTACCAGGAAGTAATGATGCTCCCCTATCTTGGTTAACAGAATATCAACCTGATATCATATGTCTGTGATACGATCAAGTATGATTTATAGATATATTGCAATCATACATTACCGAAGAATGAATCGATATACATATCATTCGTATTCCACCATATAAAGAAAATACCTATAAATCTTCACTTCTTAAGAAGAAATAAAGTTTTCCCGCTAATATAGCATTATATTTACTTCATAATACAGAAACATATGGATTATTTTCAAAAAAGTCTCGAGCTACATAAAAGCCTGCAAGGTAAAATAACAACTGAACTCAAAACAGATATCGCAAATGTTGATGATTTAGCAACCGTCTATTCACCATGAGTAGCAGAACCATGTCGTGAAATAGCACGTGATCCAGAACATGCCTATACCTATACGATGAAGGCAAATACAGTAGCAGTCATTAGTGATGGAAGTGCGGTACTCGGACTCGGAAATATTGGAGCAAAAGCATCACTCCCAGTAATGGAATGAAAATGTGCCCTGTTTAAAAAATTTGCAGGAGTCAATGCACTCCCTATTGTCTTGGATACACAGGATAGCGAAGAAATTATAAAAACGATTAAAAATAT
>CAZFWS010000119.1:0-1900 GCA_964522625.1 uncultured Candidatus Peribacteria bacterium
TCCGAGAACATCAGATGATATAATATATTATTGCTCTCAGAACGTTTTTTATAGACCTCTACGTCTTTGGAAGTAAAAAATTATTTTTCAAATACGTAAAATATATATAAAAATAAGCCCTCTCAGGCATTTTAGAAAAAAAATCGTCTGTACAGAGCCATCCCCTTGATTTTTATCGGTATTTTATATAATAGTATATATATAATATTTTTTTCTAAGCAGAAACTATGACTCAAACAACACAGGATTACGGAGCAGAGAATATTCAAGTACTCGAATGATTGGAGCCAGTACGAAAACGACCATGAATGTATATCGGTTCTACTGATGAGCGATGATTGCATCACCTCGTCTGGGAAATCGTAGATAACTCGATCGATGAAGCGATTGCAGGACACTGTGATACTATTACGGTGAAACTTCATAATGATGGATCATGTAGTGTAGCAGATAACGGACGATGAATTCCAACAGGAATTCATCCAAAAACAGGGGTTTCAGCACTGGAAACAACACTCACTGTTCTTCATGCTGGGTGAAAATTTGGATGAGGAGGATATAAAGTTTCTGGTGGTCTGCACTGAGTAGGTTCATCAGTAGTAAATGCTCTTTCAACAAAAATGGAAGCAACCGTTCATCGAGAAGGGCAGGTCTTTTTTCAGGCATACGCGCAATGAGTAGTACAGGCTCCAGTAGCTGTAACCGGAAAATCAAAAATTACGGGAACGACCATTCAGTTTTGGCCAGATGATACGATTTTTAAACTCACGACCAAGTTTGACTATACCACTATAGTAAACCGACTCCGACAACAAGCCTATCTTACAAAAGGAATTACACTTCTGATCGAAGATGAGCGAAGCGGGGAGCGATATAAGTTTTATTTTGAAGGATGAATTAAATCATATGTTCATTTTCTGAATAAAAAAGAAGATGTTCTTGGAGAGATCTTTTATACTGAAAAAGAAAAAAATAATATTCTGGTTGAAGTATCTCTACAGTATAACAAAGAGTATTCCAATAATATTATTACCTTTGTAAATAATGTTCATACTCCAGAAGGTGGAACACACCTGACTGGTTTTCGAACCGCACTGACACGAACCATTAATAAATATGCTCGAGATAAAGGGATTCTCAAAGAAAAAGATCAAAATTTAACGAACGAAGATGTAATCGAAGGGATGACAGCAGTTATTTCTATTAAAATAGAAGACCCACAGTTTGAATGACAAACAAAAGCAAAACTCTGAACAGCAGAAGCACGATGAGCGGTAGACAGTGTGTTTGCAGAAAAATTTGCAGACTTTCTTGAAGAAGACCCTCGAACATCAAAAGCCGTGATCGAAAAAGTATTTCTTGCTGCAAAAGCCAGATTAGCAGCACGAGCAGCGCGAGATACGGTGATCCGAAAAGGAGCACTCGAATGAATGACACTTCCAGGGAAGCTCGCCGACTGTTCTTCACGAGATCCACTGAATTCAGAACTCTATATTGTCGAGGGTGATTCTGCCGGATGATCTGCAAAACAATGACGAGATCGAGAAACGCAGGCTATCTTACCACTCAAAGGGAAGATCCTCAATACCGAACAAGCACGAATCGATAAGATATTTGCTAATAACGAGGTAAAAAATCTGATTATTGCACTCGGGACTTCCATCGGAGAAACCTTTGATGTATCAAAACTCAGATATCATAGAATTGTTATCATGACCGATGCCGATGTTGATGGGTCACATATCCGAACACTTCTTCTGACATTCTTTTTTCGATATATGCGAGATATTATAGAATGAGGGTACCTGTATATCGCACAACCTCCTCTCTATAAACTGACAAAAGGAAAAAAATCATGGTATGTATATACAGAAGACGAAAAATTAAAACTCATGGCAGA
>CAZFWS010000120.1:0-1886 GCA_964522625.1 uncultured Candidatus Peribacteria bacterium
CTGGATTCTTTTTTTGATGCCTTTATATCAATAGCTGATTCTCATATGATATCTGTTTCAGAAAGTGTTGCCAGTTTTTTGAGTTCTTTTTTTGTATTTGTAGTATATTTATAGACTCATAGAGATCATGAGACAACGATATATATATAGGGATCCATATCTCATTCACGAAACAAAGTATCTCATTTTTTTAATGAAATACTATCAAAATTTTTCAGAGATTTTAATAATTGTATATCTATCATATTTACTATTTTAATAATGAAGGAAGTGCATCTTTATCACGAATATAACTTATCAGTGTATCATGATCTATAATTTCTTTTTTATATAGCATCACTAAATATTTATCCATTAAGATCATTCCATCCTTCATAGAAACTTCGAGAACAGAATAGAGTTGATGTGTTTTTCCATGAATAATAAGGTTTTTAACCGCATCATTCATAATCATAATTTCTCTTGCGGCTACTCGTCCTTCATTGTTTGCTTTTGGAAGCAATTGTTGAGATATGATACCGAGTAAACATTGAGAAAGTTGCATTCGAATTTGTTTTTGTTGGAGTGATGGAAATATATCCACAATTCTATCTACTGTCTGAACACTATCATTCGTATGAAGTGTAGATATAACGAGGTGACCTGTTTCTGCTAAACGAATGGCTGATTGTATCGTTTCTGTATCTCGCATTTCTCCTATCATAATAACATCTGGATCCTCTCGTAGACTTGATCGAATGGCAACAGGGAAATCATTTGTGGTATTTCCAATTTCTCGTTGATTAATCAGAGATTTATTTGAATGAAATGCAAACTCTATAGGGTCTTCAATAGTAATAATATGCTTTTTATGATTTTTATTGATATAGTCAATCATCGCTGCAAGATTCGTTGATTTTCATGCTCATGTTGGCCCAGTAACTAGAATAAGACCTCGAGATTTATCACACATTTGTTTCACATGTTCAGGAAGTCAGAGTTCTTCAATAGTTGGAATTTTTCGTGGAATATGACGAAAAGCAATAGAATATCCAGCTGAATCCATATAACAATTTACTCGATATCTCTCACCATCATTAAATTGATATGATCCATCCAGCTCTTTTGTTTCCATAAAACTTAAAATAGCACTTTTAGATGAGATAAGTTCTATAATTTTTAAAACCATTTCCTTTGATAGAATCTCAGAATGAAATGATTTTCATTCAAATTCAATAACTTCTAAATCATTAATAAAACCATTTTTATCTCTTACTTTTGGTTTCATTCCGGTATTTAAATGTACATCTGAGTATCATTGAGATATTGCTTTTTCAAAAATTGAATGAAGCAGGTCTTGCGTATTCATAAAAATAGTTCAATAATATATTATATATCTATTATAAACTTCTTTAAAAATAAAAGCAACTATTGAGACTTTTTTTGAAAACTAATAATAGTTTCTATATGATGTGTATGTGGAAACATATCTACTGGTTGTACTTTTTCTATAATATAATCAGAATTTTGAAGTATATATTCACTATCTCTGGCTAGTGTAGCAGGATTACAACTGACATAAATCATCTGACGCGTTCAAAATTTGAGTATATTTGGAAGTGCATCTGGATGCATTCATGCTCGTGGAGGATCGATAATCAATAAATCTGCTGACGCTCCTGATGATATATACGTTTCTAAAAAGTCTTCTACTTTTGCATTTACAAATGATATATTTTTTAGGCTATTTGAAGCTGCATTTTTTTCTCCGTCTTTTGAGGCAGAAGTAACCAGCTCTACTGAATGTACTTGCTCGGCTCCTGCTTGAGAAAATATCATTCAGATGGTCCCGGTTCATCCATATAAATCTAACACCGTTTGAGTAGATAACGCACTTCGATCAGACA
>CAZFWS010000121.1:0-1865 GCA_964522625.1 uncultured Candidatus Peribacteria bacterium
AGTAGCAATGGCTATTGGGGATCAAAAAATTGGTTTTATCTGTGATGATATTTTTTATCTCACAGTAACAGATACCAAAATACAGGATCGTTATCGTACTGAGGGATCGGTTCAATTTAGCTATAAACGAAAAGATAGACCAGATAGAGTGGTGATTAAAAATTGGTGGAGTATACCTGAATGAGCGCTGGATGAACCAGCTTATTTGGTAGAATTAGTAGAAGGTGTTTTGAATTAAGGAGAATATATTTTTTAATAATTGAATTATGCTACAGTGAGTTGAAAATATCCATGAAAAATTTGATATCGTGGATAAAGAAGATAATGTTATTCAAATAGGAGTAGCAGAGGATCAAATTCATCTCAATAATGATATTACGAGAGTAGCAACAGTATATGTTTTTGATCATGCTGGAAAATTTTATATTGCTCAACGTTCACCAAATAAAATAGTAGATCCACTTAAATATGAAGCTCCTTCTCATGGGAGAGTAAATTCTGGAGAATCTTATGAACACGCAATTATTAGAGAAACAGAGGAAGAACTTTGAGTAACATTAGTAAAATATGAAGAAATCGATCATTTTTATTTTTCATTTGATTCAAATGTAGGTAAAAGGCAACATTATAAAAAATTATTTATCGGTTATATCGAAGATAATATTCATTTTGATCCTGTAGAAATTCATACTATGAAGGTCTTTAATAATATTCAAGATTTTTTCGACTTTTACGAAAATAATTGAGATGTTTTTTCAAACGCATGTGCGTTTGATGTTCCTCGATTGAAATCACATTTTACATAATATATCAATATGACCCCACTCGAACTCACTCAATACTATTTTAATGTCTCTAACGAAAGTAATTTTGAAGAAATAAAAAAAATATTTACACCAACATCTACTTACAGTTCTGTAGACACAGGTTTATATTTATGAGTGGATGATATTATAAAAATGCAAGAGAAGTTTCATTCAAGTTTTGAAGAACTATCATGGAGAATTAAAGATATAAATGAAGTGAAGCCATGAATTATTTGCGTTGAGTTTGATTTTCAATGAGTCAAAAAATGATGAGAGAAAATTATGTTCTCGTGACTTGAATATGTGGTTGTATATAAATGACATATTCAGCATATTGAGATTAAAAATAAATAGAAAATATAATTACTGACCTAAAAATACTATGAAAAATATACTTATTATATGAGTCTGAGAATGACTTTGAAGTAATTTGATTGATAGTTTTCTCGAGAAAAAGAATTATGACAATATCTATACTATATCTAGAAAACAGATATGAAGAACAGATGTAACACATATTCTTGGAGACGTAAATCAAGATATAGATTTGAATAAGATAGCAAAAAATACCATAGATACTATCATATATATCCCAAGCCTCTGGTGAACAAATTCAAAAATGACTTGTGAAGAATTTGATGATTATATGACAGTATGACCAAGATGATTACTGAATTGTTTCCATCAACTGCGAAATTGAGGTTATTTAAAAAATAATAGTTTATTTGTAAGTATTGGTTCTACGGCAAGTGAAACATCCCTTAATTTATGACACAACCCAAGCTCTAGCATTTACTCATTATCTAAATTAACTCAAAAATCTGTATTACTACAATTATCTCATTTATATAAGGATTACCGATATTTAAACATTACTCTTGGTTCTATCTGAACAGAAAATGATGGTGGAGTGGGCTATAAAAATATTTATTCTACTATTGATTATGTCTATTCTATGAATGACGGTGTGAGATATACAGAAGTACAACTCGTTTCGAGTTTAGATATATTTGAGTAAAACACAGTTTTTCACCTCCCCCTTGCATTTTTTTCTACTTT
>CAZFWS010000122.1:0-1855 GCA_964522625.1 uncultured Candidatus Peribacteria bacterium
CCAACAAACTCCTCACCCTCTCCGATTTCATCCTCCCCCATGCTCTCGCACTCACTATCCTACTCGAACAAATCTATCGAGCTGCTATGATTGAGAAATGAAGTGATTATCATAAATAAAAACTAATTCTGTAAATTAGCTATCAGCCTCTTAAGTTCAAAAGTATTATCATTTAATTGAGATAATACTTTTTTTGATTGGTTAACTAAAATAATTTTTTCTGTTTTACAAAATTCTATGACCCTATGAAAAGTTGGTGTAGAAAAATTTTTTATATCCTGACTTGTTAATTCAGAGTGTACTAAATCTATAAAAAAATCTGATATATTTGATCATATTTGCTCAGAAGATAATTGTTTCATTATAGAGCTTACTTCTGGATTTAATAATACCATATCAGAAATAGTTCATGCTGGGGTTACCCATTCTTGAATAAGTGATTTATTTCATCCCTCCTGCATAGCAGAGAGTAATATCATGGTATGACTCATAGCATGTATAATAGCCATTTTTTTATCATGTTCGTCAATGCTCGTTTCTATAATTTTGATTCATTTTCTAGATGTATTATCTATTATTTTTTGAGATAAATCTCATATATTTCATGCTACGGCAACCTTTAAATCATCTTGTGCATCAGGTCAAAATAAATAGTGAAAATTTGATATATTTTCTCTATCCTTACTGGTTGACATGACTCAACACATATTAATTCATTCTGGGATTATAATTTTTTCGGCTAACTTATTTGTTTCAGATATTGGAACTATAAGAGCAAATGGTAAAGTCATATCTTCATCAGTCACACCTCACACACCTACCTTATTCAATTCTATTCATTCAAATATTCATCTATTCACAAGGTCAGTCGCATGCTGTCAATTATATCCGAATATATTTATCTTAGTCATAATATAATTTATAATATATCTATATTTTTAAATTCAGATTTTAAATTATCCTTTGTATCTTTATATAGATTAGGTTGTATTTTAGCTACAATTGGAAACATAAATCCTCCCCGACCATCTGCAACTGATTCAATAAAACAAAGATTTAATCATAATTCACTAATAATATGTAATGCACTTGCAAGACCTCATTGAATATCATCAATCTTTAATATTGCAATGATTTTATCATTCAATACTTCCGTGGTATTTAAAACCATATTCGATTTGGCACTCATAACTGAAAAAGAAGTAATATTGTCCTCTGGAGCATAACTTGGATCCACGATAATGAGTCCATTTGATTCAGCAGCCTGTTGACTACATATCACAGCTTCACCATCTCAAATACTTCATATTTTAGCAGTAGTCGATGATACTGCAACTGGTATGTTATTATCTTGTTTAATTTTTTTAGTACACTGCAACAATGCCTGTGGATGAGAATATACTGTTTCTATCTGGCTCGATGTTCTGTCAGGAATTGAATCATTTCCTGATATAGCAAGTACATGATTTATTTTATGATTATATGTACCTAAACAGTGTATATCATATCAGTGCTGAATCTGATGACATATAGTTTCCATATTTCATGTAACTGTACCTCAATATTTATTTGATATAGGCAATATTCATATATCAAATTCATTTAGTTGCATAATAGTATCTTTATTACTTGGAGTTTCTATTAATTCATAGTTATGTCATCATACTTTATCAGCTACTTGCGATGAATACGAACCTCGTGGTCCAAGTGCTCAAATTTTCATATATCTTATTTAATTATTATATTATTATATTTATTTATCCAGCATATCCTGGTCTTTGTTCTACTTGTTTTACTTCTTCTACTTGCTCTAATTTTCATAATCTATTTTTCTTTCCTTGCAATATAGCATCAA
>CAZFWS010000123.1:0-1793 GCA_964522625.1 uncultured Candidatus Peribacteria bacterium
AAAAATGTTTTTCATAATAATGAATTATTGATTAAATTTTCATCCAGAAATCCTCGTTGTTTCAGTACTTCATGACCCTTCTACAGCTCATCAGATAACATCAACAGGTTGAGGTTGTTTAGGATTATATAAGTTTTTATCTTCTTGTCAAGAGCAAGATATACATAAAACGAGTATACTTAAAAAAAGTGTGTATTTCATAGATATAAATGGTTAAATATAAATAAATATCTTTTAGGTATCCTCATCCTCAGATCCGTTTGGTATAAGTGCTGTTGCCGCTCATTTTAGTGTATTGCTGAGTGTATCAGTTGTTTTTGAGGCAGCTGATGAAGTAGTAGCAGAACCTGTAGATATAGTAGTCGATGCTCATCAATTAAATCATGACACCCCTGTAGTTGTCGTGGTCCCTCATCATGATACAGTCCCTGCATTTGATCCAACTCATGCTCAGTCATTTACGGGTTGTGTAGAGGGATTTCATGTAGATTCATGCCCTCCTGAATTATTCCCTTTATTGTTTTTAAAATGCTCATACCCAATAACTAATGGTATTTTTTCACTATAATTTGTAAGTGTTTCCATAGGGAAATCTGGATTTTCTATACCATCTACCTCAACAGATACTGTTTCTGGTAGAATCAAGAGGTTAGAACAATCTGGTCGAATATAAGTTTTATAGGTCACTGTTTCCTTGATATTTTGTCCAGTTTCTGAGACATAAGTATAGGTTTTTACGGTAGGTTCTCATTGAAATACTTCTCTATCTCATCGTTGTGATGCGAGTTCCATAAAACTGGTCACCGATGTATCCATGTCTGTTTCTCGTCCAGTATTAATGAGTGACGTTACTGGAGCATTACTAAGTGAAATCAAACTTCATTGTTCTATACTCTCATAGAGATCTGTTGCTGAAAAACCATTTCGTTCTGATTTTTCTAAGATTCCTTTATAAAGCAGATAAAATGTTGATTCATTTGATTTATCTGGATCTGGATAGGTTGTCATCATTTGATTGATAGTATCAGTACCTGACAACTCATCAAGAGGAGCTCCGTATTTTTCATTATTCAATGGGTTTCAATTTGAATCAAATGCTTGTTTATTACTAGCAGTATTTATTCATTTTTCTTGCATCAGGGCATCTAGTTCTTGTTGTATATATGTCAGTTTAAAAGCTGTATATTCAGGTGTTCCAACTACTCGTAAGAGTTGTCGAAGGACTTCTTTATTACCAAGGTATTTTTTGATAGTATCTGCCTTATTTGTAAAGTCTGGATCATCTGTATAATCTGGATCATCTGTATAATCTGTTGCATCTCCATCAATCAATGCTTTTAATTCAGTGATATCTGCATGCAGATATGTTGGTACACCAAAAGCACTCGTAAAGTCTTGAATAGAATCATTTAAAAAGAGAATATTGAGATGATTATTATCAATACCGATAAGTGAACTCATAGTATCGAGTGTTTTTTGATTTTTATCTACTTGTGCAACATAGTCATTTCGATCTGTAGTTGTTTTGATATAGGTTCTCACATCTTTATCATCTTCTCGAGTCAGAAGTGTTAATACTTTTTCTGAAAGAGCGAGATCAGTGACTGCATCTGTTTCTGATGATTGAATTTCTTTGAGTAATGTATTGATTTCTCCTACTTTGGTATCAAATCCCATTCGTTCAAAAACGTTAAATGATTCCATCTTCATAACTCGTAAATCTGGGAGGAGTCGTACTTCTATATATCGAGCCAGAAGGTCTTGTTCTGAAGAAGAAAGATGTGTCATTTTAT
>CAZFWS010000124.1:0-1757 GCA_964522625.1 uncultured Candidatus Peribacteria bacterium
TTACTCATAATAATTTTTGTTAAATTATGATTTAATTGATTTGTGCGTTCATATCGTTTTATTCTGTATTTCCACAAACATTTATTTATCAAGACAGGAATTATACAAAAAATACTCAAAAATAAAAAAAATATAATAACATAAAAATATCAATGTAAACTCAATAAAACAAGCGAAAATATCAATGCTAATATGAGTTCAATTCATTTTTCAAATGTAGAAGCAAGAAGTTCAACCCATCTAAAAGTTCACATTTGAATCATTCATAATAACTTTCCTGTACCCATTGATTCAATAGTATTATTGTCCATTGAAATATATTTTCCAACATATTTTCGATATATATCTGTTTGTCATAAAGGGATTGTTTCCACCCATCACCATTTGCGAGTTAAAAACCAAAGAAGTTCATAGCTAATTATAGTAATAATGTATATTATGGTGATATTTTGAAATCAATTTATATCTCATGATTCAAGAAAAAATGTAATTTTTTGCAAGAAAAAAATATGAATTAATATATTCATTCATCTAATAATTCATTGTATAGTAGACTTGAAATAAGCCATTTTTCTATACCGTACAAGACTGAAGAATCTGATTATTGTTTCAATAATGGAATATGTTTTTTGCATGTATTAATTAAAGGATCAAAAGTAATTCTATTCTCTATAATACAAAAAAATACTCGAAAATCGAGTATTTTTCTATTTCACCTTATCTGCATGCTTCCCTCTTCATTTAAATTCAATCGTAAAGGGAGTTCCAAAGAAACCAAAGTTGTCTCGGATTCTGTTTTCTAGATATCGTTTATATGAAAAATGAAAATGATGTGGATTGTTTACCGTGATCACAAATTTTGGTGGATTCACATCTACCTGTGAACCATAGTACATTTTTGGACTATGGGATTTTTTATTCCCGGTTGGTGGATGTTTATATACCACTTGTTCGAGAAAATTATTAAACACTCCTGTCTTAACTCGTTTAAATCGTTCTTTTTTGATATTAATCGCATTTTCAAGTATCTCATCGACTCGCTTATTTTCTACTGCAGATGAAAATACCACTGATACCCATGGAAGAAATTCTACTTTTTCTTTCAGGTAGGTCATATACCGATTCATCATTTTTTCTTTATCGACTCCTGGTTTTTTGAGCACTTCATCCCATTTATTTACTACAATAATCAATCATTTTTGTTCTTCAAGAACTTTTGAAATAATTGATAAATCCCAGTGGACTACTCATTCTACTCCATCTACAATCACAGCTACCACGTCTGAACGAGTAATCGCTCGGTTCGTTCGCATGATAGACCAATCCTCTATATTTCTGATTCCAACTTTTGAAAGTCGTCTGATACCAGCCGTATCGATCAACACAAATTTTTCTCCGTCAAATTCAAACTTGGTATCGATACTATCTCGAGTGGTTCCACTCATATCCTTTACCATGACTCGGTCTCTTCCCACAGCTGCGTTGATCAAACTAGATTTCCCTACATTTGGTCGTCCAACAAGCGAGAGTTTAATATATTCATCATCTATTTCTTCATCCTGATAATTCAGTCATTTTTCTCGTAAAAATTCAGCTACATATTTTTTTACTTCTCTGATTCATGAATTATGTGATGTTGATACAGGAAAAAAGTGTTCAAATCCACCTGTTCCGGCTAAAGAATAGGCTTCCATAATTTTTTCTTCATTATCTGCCTTATTTGCTACTACAATAACGTCCTGAATATTTTTTGATCT
>CAZFWS010000125.1:0-1726 GCA_964522625.1 uncultured Candidatus Peribacteria bacterium
AATAAAATATTAATCTCTATACCATGACCAGCATAGTTGAATATAACCTCAATAAAACTTGATATAATACAGATCTCAACGAGGAGCTTAATATTAATATGATGTGATTTAGTATATTCAATCAAAATTCGATAGGCTTTTACAAGCACCAATGTGATAGCTATTGCATGAAGGATTTTTGTTTCACCAAGATCCTGAGAAGCGGTTACTTCAAAAAATGTACCAGAAGTAATCGCAGCCAGATTCACCTGTATAAACGATGCCACTCATCGAATAAGGTTAATCATCATGTATGTTACCAGAAGTATAGTCACTCCAAAAACATAGGCAGAAACCATATGATCTGTAATAGTCATCGCTTTTGGTTTTTGTTTTATAGGCATAAATATAAAAATAATAATATAAACTTAAAATGAGTATAATAAAAAACCTTGCTCTGGGCAAGGTTTTTTATTATTTATTAAATTTCTTTTTATAGTCTGTATGACATCTGTTTAATATCTCTATCGCAGTATCTCTATTATCCCATCCATTAAGCTCAACTTTTTTTCCATGAAGATCTTTATAATGAAGCATATAGTACTCTATATCTTCGAGTTCTTTTTTTGAAACATCTTCTATATTATTTATATCTGAGTAGTATTTATCGTCTGCTACTGCGAGAACTTTATAATCATCCTCTCATGAATCGATCATCTTGAGCCCTCCAACCACTCGACATGGTACTACCGCACCAGTATGAAGCTCTTCACTACAGAGTATGATAACGTCTAAAGGATCGTTATCACCCTCATTCCATGTTTGAGGGAGATCACCATAGTTAAACGTATAACCAATCGGAGTTTTTCCTACTCTATCCACCCATATAGCACCCGTTTTATGATCAAATTCGTATTTTACTCGACTTCATTTTGGAATTTCAACAATGGCATTGAGCTCATATTTACTTGTATCTCCAAATGGTATATCATGATATAAATTCATATTTCTATATATATTTAAATAATCTAAAATAATATGTGACTATTATAGACAAAAAGAGAATTTTTCAAGCCTATTTTTACTCTTTTTCAAGTAATTCTGCAGCTTTTTGTCTATCGAGATAAGTATATCGATCGGGAAGTCATTTTCCAGATAAAAAATCATTTATATAAGAAGAGAGCACTTTCCCGTAGCGCTCTGTAATCAGAGAATGACCAAAATTATCTATTTCAATAAAATACTTTTCTTCTGAGCCAGAGTTTTGATAGACTTTTCTTCATTGTTCAAATGGGACCACTCGGTCTGTATTTCCATGAACTATGAGGGTAGGAATAGTGATATTTTTGATAGTTTCTTTTGTCGTAAAGCTGTCTTTTTTAAAGGCTAATTTTTGAATCGCAAATCCAAATGCTTTCCGAGCCATATCATATCTGGATGCCAAAGGAGAGAAAAGTATGAGTGCATGAAAGTCTCTTTCTCCTATAAAATCAACCGAAACGGCTGTTCCTACACTATATCACCAAATAATAACATCTTCATCAGCTATATCTTTTTTTTCTGTTATATATTCATAAAAACTATTAGAAAACTCTAAAACATTTTCCTGAGTCGGAGTTCATTCACTTTTTCCATATCCAGGAAAATCATAACTCATAACATTATATCATAGGTCTCAAATATATCTCATTTCAGTATAAAAATACTCCATAGGAGCCCCGTTTCCATGAAAATAATATACCGTTTT
>CAZFWS010000126.1:0-1701 GCA_964522625.1 uncultured Candidatus Peribacteria bacterium
TCTGAACCCAGGAATATGCCATCCTCCGAGCTGACTTCGGAGCCCTAGCCTACTATTTCGAACTCTTATATTTTATACTCCTCATATTTCTCCTGCTTTACTTTCGAGCACCAAAAAACACTCCTTAAGGAGTGTTTTTTGATTAAGCTTCCGGTGTTACTTCTATATAGTCTGGACCATTAAGTTTTTTGCCATAATTATCATATCTACCTCATTGCATAGAGACATTTCCTAAATGACATTTAATATCATCAATGGTTATTAGTGTTCCTGCTCTGGCATGTGGACCAAATTGCATAGCTTCTTTTGTTTTTATTACAAGTTCATGCTCAACATAATCAAAACCTACTATTAGGTCTTTAATATTCTCTTTAAAAGTATCTCTTACTGCACTAAGGATATCTTGAATCATCTCATCATCTAAGTTTGTGTCATCTATCTTAATATAGGAATTATTCATCTTTTTGTTTGAATCAATCATAGTATTTATTTAATAATTATTAATTAAATAATAAGCAATTATTGTCAAATATAAATATAATCATTCGGAAATAATATCTTTAAATATTGGGGATTCAATTCGATAGTTTCTGTGGTTATTCAAGGGCTGAATAGATAGAGTTCATGGTTAAATATACTACTGTCTATTATCGTAGATATAGTTTCATCAAATCAAAAGGGAGCGACATATCAGGGAATACAATGAATAATATCTATTACTTCATCGTTTGAAGCAAGTGATAGTTTTTCACCTGTGATTTGCTTCATTTGTTTAAAGTCTACTCTTTGTTCCTGGATTGTAGCAAACAAAAAGTATTTTCATTTTTTATTGGTCATAAACACATTTTTACTTTCTACACCACTCCATCAATTTTTTACTTTTTGTTTTTCAGCATCATCATATGAAACTATTGGTTCGTGAATATAATGTTTTCTTTGATATTCATAGTTATATTACATTAATAAATAAGTTATTTCTGGTGTGAAAAACTTGTTTATTAGATTTCTAATCTATGCCAGTAATATGTATGTAAATATTTCATATTATTTCTTTAAAGACATTCTCCCACGTATTAATATATAAAGCATGAGGAGGTCGAAGAGCATGATATAGATGAGATATCCGGTGCTGAGAAAATTTATTTGTGAGAGAGCTAGGATAGAAAAAATTATTCCTATAAATTCTACTACAAATACATAAATATTTTCTGAGTAGGGATCGTTGATTGTTTTTCGCACCGTTGGAGCACTGGAAAAAACATCAATTATCATGATGAGAATTACTGAATATAAAGGATTTCAAGTAAAATACCATAGAGGAATCGTTGCAAGAGCAAAGACCAGACATACTTTATCAGCAAATATTACATCATCTGTTCCATACCAGAATGATAGTATGAATATCAAACACCAAAATAAAAATACAACCCCAACATATACTGAACCAAATCACGCACCACTTTGCAGCTGACTATAAAATATTATCCCTGTAATAATAACATAGAGCAGCATAGTATACATATGAGGTTTTGTTTCTCATTTGAGGACACTCCATAGATATATGCTACAAAATCAACATACAAGTATGCTTGATATGATTCAATAGATGAGATTTGCTTCCATGTTATATTACTTTAATAATTTACTTCCACTTATCTTTTACCCATTGCTCTAGTGCATCTAGATCCTGGATGGCTATCT
>CAZFWS010000127.1:0-1691 GCA_964522625.1 uncultured Candidatus Peribacteria bacterium
TTTTGTATTCTATTTGCTTTTGCCATGTGTGTTGTTAAATTTATTCCTCCCCACTTCCCAATTCTAATCGTTCTGCTCATGGAAGTGCTTGCCCCATGAGTGATTCGAGTTCACCATACATTCCTGTGACCGCAAAGGTCGCTCGTTCGAGGTCTTTTTCTCGTTTTTTCCAGTTTTTTTCCATAGCACGTCGTTCTGCATCAATCCCCATTTTGAGGTTTGAAAATACATCGACCATCATAGAAATTTTTGAAGAAAATTCTTCACTGGATAAATACTTATAAAGCATTTCCATTTTAACATCTTTTCACTGGAGTGACATTTCTACTTTAGAGATAGACAAAAGCTTATCTCGAAGGAGGCCACATACTGGAATAATATACTCTGGTAAACAAACCATGACATCATCTACCATTCCAAAATTTTCCACTCATTTTGGTAAAACTGTCGTTACGAGAATCGCAATATTTCCCCCTACTTTGAGTTTGTCTTCTTTTAGCTTCATAATCCAAGCATCCTGCCAAGCTTTGGTATTTTTTGATTCCCAGATAATCACTCCTGAGGCTTGTCCGATAGTATTTTTTACAGTCTGGATCAGGTCTGCTCATTTCACACCGGTTGGAACATCCTCGATCGTATCGATAGGAAATGCCTGGAATAAAGCTTGTTTTAAATCATCTTCTTGGATATCTCACTGTATTTGTTGACTTCCCTGCTCTGCTTTTCGTTTCAGGTCATCGATCGTTTTTTTCATCTGTTCCTGCTGTTTCTGCATTTCGAGTTCTTTTTTTCGATGATCTTCTTGGATGTCTTTCATTTTTACTTCCATGGCTTGATCCTGAGTTTTTGCCATTTGCTCTTCGAGTTTTTTTCGCTCTTCATCAAGTTTTCTCTGCATATCGAGTTCTGCATTTTTATTCTTTTCTTCGAGTTCTCGTTGTTTCTTTCGCATATCGAGTTCCTGTTTTTTGAGTTCTTCTTCCTTTTGTTCTCGTTCTTTGAGTCTGTTTTTTAAATCATCCATTTCCAGAGCATCTTTTTTTGCCTGTTCTTGCATCTTGGTCTCAGCAAAAACCTGTGCTTTTTTTCGCATCTCCTCTGTTTTTGCTTCCAGGTCTTTTTGATACTGCTCTTCAAGCTGGTGTTTATACTTCTCTTCTGAGAGTTTATCAATATCAATCGATGTTTTACAGCTGGGGCATATGATAGTTTGTGGCATACAAAAAAACAATAAAAAATATTTCCTTTATTGTAGGGAAATATTTTTGGTATGCAAGGGGGAAATGTATACTCGATTACCAATTATTATTCTCCAAAAGTTTTTGATACTCCTCAGGGGTATTTAAATTCGCAAGAGCATGAAGTGTGCTGATTCAAAAATTTTTCTGAAAATATTCTGCTCACAGATACTTAATAAAAAATGAAATCATTGAAAGTTTTGATTCGGGATTTACAATATCGTCTACAAATTTTTTCAGCATTTGTCCATCAAAAAGAGACAATCGCAGTGGTAAATCCATACCACCTAAATACTCTGTAAAGATACGATACTCGGTCATATCTAATTGAGAAGAAATACTATTGATTTCTTCATCAGAAAACACTAAATCACCTGTTGTGATCAAAAATTGCGTATCTTGTGATGTTATATCAAGTACAGATTGTATATCTGAAGTAAAAGGAGTTCCTGG
>CAZFWS010000128.1:0-1675 GCA_964522625.1 uncultured Candidatus Peribacteria bacterium
AATTTAGAAAAATATTGCCATAATTTTATGATAAAAAAAATAATATTCTTTCTTTTCAAACCAAAAAAATGGTTCAAATCTTTTTGAGAAAACTCAAGGGTTCATTTTTTAAACTGGTTTAATAATCCTCAAAATATATCTATTGGGGCTCATAGTTTTATTTACTATGGAAATACCTTCTTTGCGTGAGATTATCAAATAAAGATATGAGATGCTGTACATATAGCTATGAATAATCTTTTCATTACCTATTCCCATGACTTTAATGCAGCAGATATTGTCTGTATTCCGTATGATAAAAGATATATAGGAGGTGATATCATTGTATGAGATGGTACATGGATAGGAACAAGGTGTACTATACTTCCAGGTGTTACAATTTGAAAATGATGTATAGTAGCTGCATGATCCGTTGTATCAAAAAATATACCAGATTATGAAGTATGGGGATGAAATCCTGCAAAAAAAATATCCGAAAGAAAGAATATTGAGAGATTTAAAAAACTGTATGCTGAGAAGAAATTTCGTAGAAAACTAGATATATAATCCATGGAAAATATACAAAAAATTATACTCCTTTGAAGTTCGCTATTTCTATCAGGTATCATGAACTATGTATACCAATATATCATGCTTCAGAACCTACCTATTGAAAAATATAGTGATTTTGCGAGTCTCATATCTCTCATAAATTTAATATGAGTACTTACTGTAGCATGTTCTCTCTTTTTAGTAAAAGAAATGTCTAAAAACAAAGAACAGATACCTACTATCGTAAAAATATCTAAAAAAATATTGTTCTATATAGCTTGTATATTTTTTGGGCTTTTTATATTAATCAGTCCTATATTAAAATCGTATTTAAATATAGATAATTATTTTATTGTATTATTAGCTTGATCAAGTGTTTTCTTCTTTTTCATTTCTATATATCAATGGGCTCTTTTTCAGGCAACAGGAAAAACCCATATGTACTCTCTCTGGCAAATACTCACTCCTCTTATCCGAATAATTTTCTGAATAGGATTTGTTTATATATGATATTGAGTCGCTGGTGCTGTTGGAGGTTTTATAGCAAGTCAGGTTATTCTATTTATCTTATGATACATATTTGTTCAAAAATATTGCAAATTACAAACTACAAAAGAAGTATCTCAAAAACATATCCTCAGCTCCTTCCTCTCACAAAAAAAACAAATCCTCCAGTATTTGTTCACTTCCATCATCATAGCCCTCCTCATGAACATAGATATTTTGATCATCAAAAATATGTTCGATGCAGAAACGGCTGGGTATTATGCTGCGATTTCAGTACTGGCTAAATTCCTCGTATTTCTGTGACTCAGTATAGAGACGGTATATTATCCACAACTTGTACAAGAAAAAATATTCCCAGCGAAGAAAATACTACAAATATCGGGATACTATATCCTCCTTACACTGGGAGCTCTATGATTCTTTTATCTGTTTGGAGAGATAATACTCAGACTGTTCAAAGATGGTTTACAGGACTATATAGGGCTCGTCTATCCCCTACTAGTATTCTGCGGACTGCTGTGATATCTCAGTATTATCGTCAAGACGCTCATTGCCTATGAGAGATATACGATTAACTATCTACTAGGAATCCTCATAGTAGGACTCATAATTTGTATTTACTCATTTGGAACTACCC
>CAZFWS010000129.1:0-1671 GCA_964522625.1 uncultured Candidatus Peribacteria bacterium
GAGAATCGGTCTGAGCATTTCTCGCTCGAATCACACATGACACTCAGATAATAATGACTAATACTGATATGATAGCTGAGAGTATATTTGATGAGAATTCACCATAATATGCTATTCACCACAAAAAGCTGACTACCATTCCAGCAGGAGCCCAAATAGCCATAGCTCGTCCAACCCCTATTTTACTACAGGCAATAAAGGCAAAGAGTCCTGCAAATGCCCAAAGTATTCCACTCAGGAATGGATATAAAACGTAGTTCCATTCAAAATTCCAGCTGCCTCCAAGCAGAATATAGCTAAAAAATACTCCGATATTAAAAATAAGTGCCCCAAAAGTAATCAAAACATTTTCTAAAAAAGAGTTATTCAACTCAGCTGATGATTTTCGAGAGATAATCAGCCAGGTTCACCATACCAGAATGGTAATAAGAATAGAGATGTATCAGAGTGTTGTGTTCATGGTTTTATAATTTTAAAACTACTACTTCCCTGCTGCCTCTAATTTCGCCTGTTGATCTGCAACTGCGCAGGCATCAATAATGGGTCCAAGTCTTCCGACCATAATCTGTGGAATACCTGAAAAATTTTGTCCGATTCGGTGGTCGGTGACTCGATCCTGTGGAAAGTTATAAGTTCTAATTTTTTCTGATCGATCCCCTGATCCTACTTGAGAAAGTCGTGCTTCCCCCATTTCTTTGGCTCGTTTTTCCTCTGCGAGAACGTGAAGTTTGGACCGCATGATGTTAAATGCTTTATCTCTGTTTTTATGCTGTGATCGTCCATCTGAACACAGTACAATAATCCCGGTTGGGAGATGTTTGAGATGTACAGCTGAATCTGATTTATTGGCATGTTGTCCTCCTGGTCCACCGGAACGAGTAAACTTCATTTCGATTTCATCCATGTTGAGTTCTACATCCACTTCATCAACCTCTGGCATAATAGCCACAGTAATCGCACTGGTGTGAACACGTCCTTTACTCTCTGTTTCTGGAATTCGTTGTACTCGGTGCACTCCTGATTCGTATTTAAATCGTGAGTAGGCTCATTCTCATTTGATTTCAAAAATGATTTCCTTCACTCCTCCTGATTCTGATTCGGTTTGTTCGGTGATTTCGATTTTAAATCATTCTGATTCTGCAAAAGTCAGATAACTTCGCGCGAGTTCTCAGGCAAAAAGTGCTGCCTCGTCTCATCCTGTTCCTGCTCTGAGTTCAACAATAATATTTTTATCATCATTGGGGTCCTTTGGGAGAAGTGCTACTTTGAGTCGTTCTTCCATTTTTGGAATCGTTTCTTCTGCTTCAGCTATCTCCATTTTGAGCAATTCTCGCATCTCTTCATCCTTTTCATCTCCGAGCATTTGTTTATTGTCTGAAAGAGCTTCCGAAAGAGCTTTATATTCTTTGTACAAAACCACTGCCTCTTCAATAGATTTTTTACGAGTTGCTACTTCACGAACTTTTTTTTGGTCCTTAAAGACTTCTGGGTCTCCCAGTTTGTTTTCGAGTTCGCTAAATTCTGTTACGAGATTATCAAGATTAAATTTCATAAAAATATGATGGATCAAGAATAAATTTCCCAGAGTATAGTCAAAAACGATAAAAAAACAAGTAAGCCCAACCCAATCATACAAAAAAGAGTAGAAAACATATGTTTTCTACTCTTTTT
>CAZFWS010000130.1:0-1624 GCA_964522625.1 uncultured Candidatus Peribacteria bacterium
TCATAGAGAGAATCTATACAGACTGTATGAATGTTACTTTGACCAAGTATTTCACACATTTGTGGCAATCCATGACCATATGCATTTGATTTTATCACTGGAAATATATCACTCCCCTTGTGTAGTCCAGATAAATACTCTATATTAGCCAAAATAGCCTCCTGAGACACAGTTATAGTATTGAGTGGAGTGAAACTATGAGAGAATATTTTTCGAAGTTTTTGGAGCATTTTTTGGAAGTGATGAGTAATATAAAAATTATATGGAAAGATAATTATTTTGACAGTATATTTAAAATATGATGTAATATAATAAGTATAAAATTAATTAATTAATTATTTATTATTCTTCCTACTATGAGTATTAATATAACATGTTCGGGCTGTGATTCAAGTTTCAATATACAAGATAGATTTGCATGAAAAAAATGAAAGTGCCCAAAATGTTGAAGTATTATACATATACCAAATACTGAAGATATCATCGAGATAGTAGAAGATACTGATATGAATGGTGTAGAAAATGAAACTCAGACTAATTATAATAGAATTATTAAGCCAAAATATTTTCCATTATTACTCTTTTTAAGTGTATGATTATTTTATTCAATTATAGTTGTTAGTGTAAGTTTCACTTGGCTATTTATCTTACTTATAATGTCAGCATGAATTATAGGCTATAGTATATTTCTAATTTCTCTTATGTTAGCTATATATACTATATATATACGATATGTGGTTGCTACAAAAGAGTTTGAAAAAACAGAATATAGATTTTTTAAAGATAGAATTGAATATTATGACTGATTTCTAGTAAAGAGAAAAAAGACAATATTAATAGCTAATATTACTGACGTCTCTGAAACACAAGGAGTGATTGAAAAAAAATTTGGATTAGGAACTATTATGCTTAGTACTGCTTGATCACATTGATACGAAATAATTATGAGTAACATAGATAATCCTGATGAAGTATATAGCTTTGTCAAAAAAGTAATTTCAAATAAACCAAAGATTAAAAATAAAAATGAATATCAATGTGCAAAAACTATAAAACCTAAACAAAATATAGATAGAAAACTGTTAAAAGTCATTACACCTAAAATAATAAAGAGTCTGGTATTCTTAGATGCAATCCATTCAGCTATATATACAGTGATAGGAATATCATTTTTACTAATATACTTTATATCTTTCGAAACATTGATATCTTTTAAAATGACGTATGTTTGGATAATTGGTATACTTATTCCTATATTCTTTATAATACAAAAAAAAGAAATGAACAATACAAGGTATGAATTTTATTCTGACAGAATACAGTACTATAACGGATTTCTTGCAAAAAATAAAACGAGTGTTAAATTAGAAAACATTACTGATGTCTGATTAAAACAAAGCCTGTTAGAAAGAACATTTTGATTGTGAACTATTCAAATAAGTACTGCATGATCACATGGATATGAAGTTTCTATGAATAATCTAGAACATCCTGATAGAATATATAAATTCCTGGATGAAATGATTTCTTAAAATAAAAAAACCGGAAGAATATCTTCCAGTTTTTTTGTTTATTTTTTCATATCGTAGAGTTTCAATTGAGCAATCGATTTGAGGAGTTGGTC
>CAZFWS010000131.1:0-1570 GCA_964522625.1 uncultured Candidatus Peribacteria bacterium
AGGGATACTATTTTTTTATTTAATATTTTTTTCATTTTTATAGATTTTATATATCGTTTATGTTTCAAGGTACTACCCTATTTTGAGGTAATATTGATTGATCTTTCGTTGGATCTGATTCAGGAAAGTTAGCCTCATCAATAGGTAACATAGAATTATCCTTCGTTGGATCTGATTCAGGAAAGTTATCTTCTTCAAGATTTAGTCCAGAAGCATCCTTCGTTGGGTCCGATTCAGGGAGAACTATTATAATTGATTCTTCTTCTATATTTTGTAATTCTTTTTCTATGCTAGAATCCTTTTGAAAACCTCAACATGAGACAAGCATAGAAAGAAACAACATAGAAATGATAATTTTTATCATAATTATTGTATTAATGCTTTAATATTTTTAATTTCTTCTTTCAGTAATTCTATTTCTGTTTGTTGGTTTTGTACTACTCATATTAATGGTACTACTAGCTTTGGATAATCAACAGTTTTATAATCTGTTTCAGGATCAGTATACACAAATTGAGGGAAATATCTTTCTACATCTTGTGCTATCACACCAATATCATTTTTTTGATTTCTCTTTGTATCCGTATCTATCCAATCGAATTTTTTTGGTGAGATATTCAAAATATTATCTACATCATTTAATAGTGTAATATTTTGCTTTAATCTTTCATCAGAGCTATACACAAAGCTCCCTGCCCTCATTTCATTTGGAGTATATATATTTCTATTATTATAGGCTCTCAACCATGTCGTATCAGCCATATACCATCAACCTCCATATGTACCATTATACCAACCTGTATCTCCGTATGTTCTAACCCATCAACCCCCAGCATCCCTCAGAGTTTGCCCTCATCAATCCTGAATATGTCCAGATATACGAGTATTACCTACTACATGAAGTTTTTGTGCTGGATTCACCACTCAAATCCCTACATTACCATTTCCTCGAAATGAAGCTATATGAGTTCTTGTTCCATCTGCACCAAATCATTCAATAGCGAGTCCTCCATCAATAGTAGATCCATTCACATCTGTCATCCTCAATACTCTTGCATCAGCATTGGTACCAAAATAATTATTATCACCCACTATTTCTAGTCATTCACCTACTCTAAATCTCGTCCCACCATTTATATCAAGTTTTTGCGTTGGAGCCGTAGTTCAGATACCTACATTACCATTTCCTAATATATTCAATCTATTTGTAAAAGTACCATTTGTAGCATTTAAATGTCCTACCTGTAAAATTTCACCATCAGGAATAGCAATATCTTCCGTACCACCATCTAGATAGAGCCCTGTTTCAGCTCCAGTAGTATTTCTTATATGTAATTTAGCGACAGGAGCTGTTGTTCAAATACCTACATTACCAGTCGTATAGACTGCATCATTTGAGTTAGTACCTGATACAAATTTACCTCCACCAATTGTTTGCCAATTATACGCATATGTTGAATATACTATAGTTGAAAACATAGCAACGAGAATAACTGAGTATCATATTATTTTGTTTGTCTTATTTTTCATAAAAATATTATTTTAATTAATTACTTTTTACACACATAGC
>CAZFWS010000132.1:0-1570 GCA_964522625.1 uncultured Candidatus Peribacteria bacterium
CACCGTATAATCACTCACATTACTCTGAACACTCAGCACCACAACATGATACACAAAAAAGTACAAGTACCCAGCAACAGCGACTCATACAAAACCAAGCAATATAAGAATCGAGAGGAAACGGTTTGACATAGTAATATACATAATAAATATATTTTTGATGATATGACTCTCGAACTCTTTGTAAAGCAAAAAGTTGAGTTTATAGTTTTTTTTTATATACTTCGTGTCATATCTTAGCCTTAACTATAATACCCTTCACTATTATTAACGGAACCCTCATCGCACAAAAAATATATCAAAATATTAAAATTCAAATAGATCAGATACCGACTCCCCCAAGTCTCTGAGTTATTTTAGTATGAGATAATACTGAAAGTCTCAGATACATATCACAAAAGAAAAAATGGGCTGAGGAAGTAGGGATATCATTTCAACTCTTTCATTATGATGCCAACCTCAAGGAAGCAGAACTGATCACACATATTACAGCTCTGAATCAAGATCAAAGTATCGATGGTTTTATGATTCAAACCCCTCTCCCTGAACATATCAATACGCAAAAAATACTGAGTACTATTAACCCACAAAAAGATGTAGATGGTTTTCATCCAGAAAATCAGTGAAAAATCATGATTTGAGATCCTTCCGGTCTCGTTCCATGTACTCCAGCTGGAATCATGCATATTTTTGAGCATGAACACATCAATCTAGTATGAAAAAAAATTACTATTATAGGACGAAGTAACATTGTAGGAAAACCTTTGGTAAATTTATGCATCAATGCCTGAGCAACCGTAACAGCCTGTAACAGTAAGACTATCGATGTATCCGAGCATACACGCTCAGCAGATATTGTGGTAGTAGCAACCGGGCAACCTGGTCTGCTCACCGTAGATATGGTTTCTGATAGGGCTATTATTATAGATGTTGGTTTTAGTGTCATCGATAATAAAATTCATGGAGATACCTGTTATGAAGAACTCTTAAAAAATGGGAACCCTATTACTCCAGTTCCTGGTTGAGTGGGACCACTTACCGTGGCTATGTTAATGCAAAATACTCTTAAAACAGCGCAAGTAAAAACCAGACAAAAATAGTTCAAAAAAAACTTTGACTTTCAACTATTTTTTCATACTATATCTCTCGCAAGTTCGAAAAAATGATTTTTGCGGGTGTAGCTCAATTGGCTAGAGCATCTGCCTTCCAAGCAGAGGGTTGTGGGTTCGAGTCCCATCACCCGCTCCATTAAAAAATTTGCATTAAAAGATGATGAGAAGCTATTCAACATTGTTTCTATAAAAAACAGTATTTGATATCTTCTTGTCATCTTTTCAAAATTCGGGTGTATAGCTCAGTTGGTTAGAGCGCACGACTGATAATCGTGAGGTCCCTGGTTCAACTCCAGGTATACCCACCATTTCACATATTATAACTTAAGCTGCTTGAGTTTCTCTCTACGAGTCAGAAATTGAGCAGCTTAAAATTTGCCGGGGACTGGCGCAATTGGCTAGCGCACACGCTTTGGGAGCGTGGGGTTGTGAGTTCGAGTCTCGCGTCCCCGACCATT
>CAZFWS010000133.1:0-1550 GCA_964522625.1 uncultured Candidatus Peribacteria bacterium
TTAACAATGCAATAGAACTAAAAATACGATAATTAATAAAGTAACTAGAGCTACTCATATACATCAGACAGTGATGCCGTAATCGTAATACACTCACATACAATGTAGCTACAAGAGCAGCAAATAATGCAATCTTAATATCATATATAAAATGAATATCAAATAGGAGCATAATAATTCATACACTCAATCATCAAAAAAGATGAGGGTAAAATATGAATGTATCTCTCTCCACTATTTTTGATTCCACCTCTATTTTTTGAAAAATTCAATAAATTCATGCTCCAACGGCTCAGAGTATGGCATATATCATCCAGGGTTCCATATTTTCTATAAATTAATTTTTTTTCCATCTCACCCAAATAATTCTTCATCCCAAATTTTTACTTGAGTTGGACTACATGCAAATATAAAATGTCATTCTTTTTCCATATCTCCATAACTTCTCTCAATATTATACATTTTTTTACTTATTTCTTCAGCCTCTTTTCATTCTAACCTTCTTGCAATTCATTGAAATTGAAGTCACTTTTTATCTGGAGCACTTCGATCATATTTTTCTGTATTGATAATACTCCAGGCCACTTTATTGTTTAATAATATATGCTTAGAATGTTCACGATAATTTTTTGATTTAAAATAAAATACATTATTTTGATCGCTACAAAAATACACATTTGCAGTATATGGATTTCATTGTGTATCTTTAGTGGCAAGAACCATCATAGTTGTCATATCTAGATATGGTTGTAAATCAATCATAGCATTATCAGTTATTAATATAATTATTTCTTCTCAGGAGCCTCTCTCCTCCCCCCAGGATAGGTATCACTATAAATACACCCACAATAGTTCTGACGATAAATATCGTGCTTTTTGGTATACTCCACACTTCGCTCAAATCATTTGTTCTTCCGAAAGGCAATCTTAAGAAAGTTCAGTTTTTCCTGTAGTTTCTTACTCCCCTCTCCTTGCAGGAGAGGGGCTGGGGGTGAGGTTGCTTCAATCACAGGAGGATTCTCACTCCACTTATCCCCCAATGCAAACATCTTTTCTAAATCCTTATGTGGTGAAGTATTCAGTGTGCTGGTCCACTCAGTAATACCCAACTTCATAGCTTCGAGAGCTGTTCTCTCCAGTCGCATATCATAACATTCAGTACATTTTTCTCATCGTTCTGGAGTATCTTCTAGTCCTTTAATTCGATCAAAGAAATTCAGGACATCATATTCTCCTTCTATCCAATCCACTCATTCTATCTGACAAATCTTTTTCATCTCCTCGAGTCGTTTATCATGCTCTTTTTTAGGTTGAATATTTGGATCATACCAAAAACAGGTCACTTCGTAGTCTTTTTTTAAATCCATAATTGGTACCGTAGCATCGGGCCCACAGCATACATGCAGTAACAGTTTTGGTTTTTTATTGATTACTTCCTGAACCGGTTTATAACTCGTTCGATGAATCCCCGTAACATCTGCTGAATCTTGTAATTTTTCTTTGTGTTTTTTTGTTCCATACCCAGCATTCGTCTCAAATCCAAACTGAGG